>CAZMIS010000207.1:0-7757 GCA_964566325.1 uncultured Anaerolineales bacterium | reverse complement strand
TCTCGCGATGGATGAGACCGGCTGCTCCTACATTACGGGAGTGACCTACTCAAGCGTCTTCCCTGCGACGACAGGCGCTTTTGATCGCAGCTTCAACGCGGGCGGCTTCGCAGACGCCTTCATCATGAAAGTGAACCCGGCGGGTAGCGGACTGGCATACGCAACCTTTCTCGGCGGGAGTGGCGATGATTGGGGCTATGGCATCGCTGTTGACGAGGCCGGCCACGCCTATGTGAGCGGTTCCACTGGCTCCACCGATTTCCCGGCGACATCTGGGGCCTACAATGCAAACTTCAGCGGCGGCACTTCGGATGCCTTCTTGGTCAAATTGGCGATGACAGGTACCGGAGGTGAATTCGCCGTATCGGGAACGGTGGGTGCTGGAGGACAACCAGTTGAGGGAGTGCAGATCTCAGTGGGTACTGCCGGAACTGTGTCAACGGACGCGAGTGGGGGCTACACGGTGCCTCGTCTTGCCGCTGGCACCTACACTATCGCCCCCAGCAAGCCAGGATACAGCTTCTCGCCGCCGAACCGCACGGTAAGCATATCTGGCGAAGTCGCGGAACAGGACTTCTACGGCGTCGCAACCACGCCTTTTCTCGATCTTCCGTTCGCCTACGACGGCACGCCGGCTTCGTTTGTCACAGCGCTCTACGACGAAGATCATGGCGGGCGGGTCCGTTCATGGTTCGATCATGACCTGCCGAACTACAAAAAGAACGAGGCGGTCTTGCTCTACGATGGTCGAGAACGCACAAGGTATCCATACAACCCGGGACTCGGATGTTATGAGGGGCGCTGCTACGATGGTCACAACGGTCTGGATTTCAAGTATGCAGATCCGCAAGCTGAGGCTCCTGGGGATCAACCGCTACCCATACATCCGGCCGGCGACGGCGTCGTTGCGACTGGTGGCGTAGCCGCCGCCTGCAACGATACTTGTCGCTATCCCACCTGTGCAGCTTGTGGCAGCTACGGCAACTACGTGGTGGTCAACCACCAAAACGGCTATTTCACACGTTACGCGCACTTGTCTAGCGTCAGCGTGAACGCAGATCAGCCCGTCACCACAAACGATGTATTGGGCACGATGGGCACAACTGGGCACAGCACAGGCGTCCACCTGCACTTCTCTGTTCACCTCGACAGCAACGGCAACGGCCAGTGGGGCGGGGAGAGTGTTGACAAACCGCTCGACCCGTGCGGTTACTTGGGCGAGAGTGATCCGTGGGTGACGAATGGCGGACCAGTTTCGGCACAACTCTGGGAGTACGCCTGTGCTCCTGGACAGCAGGCGCTTGTTTCAACAAGCGTGGGCGCCACCGTCACCGACGTCACCGGACGGGCGACCGCGGAGATTCCAGCCGGTGCCCTCTCCGGCTCGGCCCTACTGAACCTCGCTCCTGGGCCCGTTGCCGGCGCGTCAGCCCAACTGCGCAGCACCGGCGGGTCATTCTGGCTGCGTCTGCTTGAGTGGTTGTCGGGCACGGATGGCCAGGTCAGTGCGGTCGCGCTGTCGGCACCCTCCTCCATGGCCGTTTTGCAGCAGCCGATTACCCTGACCGTTGCCTACGACGAGGTCGCCGTCTCGCATCTCGATGTCAGCCAACTCACGCTTCGCCGGTGGAATGAGGACCAGAAAGACTGGCAGGCATTACCTTCCGAAGTAGACCCAGTCAATCGCGTGATTGCTGCGACCAGCCAATACCTCGGCGACTACGACCTGCAGGCCCCGCTGCTGTGTACGACGGATGCCCGAGAGCCGGATGACGGGTACGCGTCGGCGGCGCCTTTCTGGCCGAACGACCTGCCACTCGCCCGCGGCCTGGACATCCCGCAAGATAGTGATTGGATGCGATTCCACGCGCTCCAGGGCGCATCGTACACGCTCCGTACGCACAATCTGGCCGACGGCGCCGATACGGTGCTGACCCTATATGACACCGACGGCTTGACCGCACTGGCAAGCAATGACGACTCAGGCAGCGACCCGGCCTCTGAACTTACTTGGACTGCGCCCCATGCCGGAAATTACTTTGTCGAGGTCGCCAGTGCACCAAGCGGCGCCACCAGCTGCTCAACCACATACCGGCTGTCGATCACCACGACCAACAACCTGAGAGTAACGATAGCGCGGACTCCTGAAGGAGCGTTGCTCACTTGGCCGCGTGATCCGAAGTACGCGGGTTATCAGGTGCGGCGGAGTACAGCGCCGTCCTTCACCGCCAACGATTGGTCGAATCTGCTGACCGAGATCCCCATGCCCGCTTCCGGCGATACAGTCAGTTACCTGGACACGAGCGCGTTCGATTCGCCACCTAGCAGCTACTTTTACGTCGTGCTTCCAGCGGATGCCGATGGGGAGCCTTACCTCGTCTCCAATCGCGTCGGCGTCTTCAACTACGACTTATTCCTACCGTTAGTGATGCGCTAGAACTGGGATGAAGCAACAATCCCGTTCGCTGGCGGAGACTGCCAAACAACCGAAAGACGGTTTCTTTCCATTACAGGCATTGGCTTGGCCCAATGATCCTTTGAGCGACCAGCAGGACGGCGTTCAGCAGACTACCGACGCAGAGGAACAGCGCGCCAGGAATGGCTTCGTCTTGCCGGCCACGTAGCCGCAGTACGACGAAGACCGCCGCCTCCATCAGCACGCCAATCCCCAACGCCGGCGGCGCAACGGCGGCCAGTCCCACCATGAGCTTGCCGTCTGCCGCGCCAGCGCGCGGCTCCAGCTTCGTGGCGACGTATACGCCGACGAAGACCGCGAAGGTCAGGGCGAAGTGACCGGTCAGGAGCGCGACCGGCCAAGCGACAATGAACAGCGGCACGGTCAACCAGTTGGACACATGCCGGGTGCGCCGGTCCTGGATCGCGCACGGCAGCAACCAGAGCGTCAGCACGGTCGAGCGAAAGAGGGGATCACGCAGCAGGTCGAGCAGGCTCGTCATCTTGCCGCGTGCAGCGCACGGCGCTGTTCAATCAGCAGCTCGGCCACCTCAACAAGCTCGCGCAGTGGGACCGGCTTGACCAGGAACCCGTCGGCGCCGGCAGCAATCGCTGCGGCGCGCTGATCTGAACGCGCAGTCAGCACGATCGCCGGCAGGTTATGCTGGCCATTGGCGCGCAGCTGGCGGAGCAGCTCCAGCCCATCCATCACCGGCATGTTCACATCCGTAACAAGCAGGTCGGGTGCGTGGAATGTCAGGCACGCCAACGCCGCGGCACCGTTGCTGGCCACCACGATGTTGTGCCCGCAGCGCAGAAAGCACAGGCCGAGCAGGGTGCGCAGGTCGCCATCATCATCTACGATCAGGATCTTCGCCACGCATCCGCTCCTACGGCGTCACTTCCACTGCCTGCGCCGCGCTGAAGACGTGCAGTTGGTAGGCATGCCGGTCGATCAGGCTCAACCAGGCGGTCGGGAAGGTGAACTCCAGGTACACCCCCACGCCCGGCCCCGTCAGTCGCATATCGCCGCCATCCAGGTTCGCGCCGGGCACAGGGGGGAAGCCAGCGATCACACCACCCGCCGGATCGCTGACGGCCTGGATGTCATAGCTGTAGCTGGCGACGCCCTTGGCTGCCAGCGCCGCGACCAGGAACGTCTCGGCTGCCTGGTGGGCAGTCGCCGCATCGAAGCTGACCGTGCCGGCGGTGTAGTCCAGCCCCGTGCCCGCCAGCGTGCCGGTGCGCGCCGCTTCGCCGGCCGCCTGGTAGCCCCAGGTGCGGTAGTGGTAAGCCGCGTACACGTCGTAGAGCGCGCCGACCACCAGGATCAGGAGCGCGGTCGCCAGGACGCCGTAAGCCAGGCCATTCCCGCGCTGGGCACGCCGGAGCCTCACGGATACACCTCATAGGGCGTGCAGTGCGTGGCACTGAGATTGCGGGCCACCGCGGCCACCAGCGGCATGTCGATGGTCGTCGCGTACGTCGCGGTCACGCACACACTGTCACCGTAGCTCGTCGCCGGCGTCCAGGTGGTGCTCACGCTCGCCTGCGCCGGATCGGCGCCCAGGATGGCGCGGCCGACCGCGGCCTGCACCACCGGCGCTGTGCCGGCCACGTTGCCGTGGGTCGCCAGGTAGCGCGCGCCCTCGAACGCGCCGCGATCGAGCGCCTGTTTGAGCGACACCGCCCGCGCCAGCTCCAGCCCGCCGAAGATCAGGGTCACGAACAGGATCGTGCCCAGCAGCGCCTCTACCGCCGATTGCCCCCGCGTTGCTCTCTGCATGGCCACCCCTCTCACAACCACACCAGCGCCGCAATCCCGGCCAGGGAGAAGAGATAGGCCACCGGCTCGGGCTTGGACTTGCCTTGCGCCGCCGCTCGGAAGTCCGTCAGCGCCGCCCACGGCCCGGCGGTCAGGCCGGCACGGGTAGCGGCAACCAGGTCGTGCCGGTAGCGCCAAGCCAGGCGCGGCATTACGACTGCGGCGACCACCAGGGACGCCAGGACCAGAAAGCGCAGGCTGGGGAACAGTCCCAACAGGGCGATCAGCAGCGCCGCATCCCCGCCGGGCAGGCGCCCCAGCCGCCAGAGCAGGTGCACGAGCGCGAAGCCGGCGGTGAAGAAGAAGGCGGCTTCTCCCTGGCCCCGCGCGACGGCGAGCAGCGCGATGGTCAGGCCATAGGCCACCACATCGGGTACCAGCCAACGGCGATCGTCGCGCTCTGGATCGCTGACGGGCCGCCGCAAGAGGCGTTTGAGGTCACCAACCGTCGTGTCCCACAGATAGTACAGGGCCAGGAGCACGATCGGGACCCAGGCGCCGCGGAGCGTATGGCCCAGGCAGGCCGCGACGATCACCGGCCAGGTTGTCCACCAGGGCACGGTCCAGGTGCGCCAGTCGTAGACTGCGACGTAGACCAACCAGGCCGCCGGGAGCAGCCTAAAGACCGCTGGCAATAGCATTGAACCGGCCTGCGACGGCGTTGAAGACGCCCCACACCGCCGCGCCGGCGGCGACCAGGGCGATCAACGTATAGGCGATGGCCTCGGCGATCGAGGCGCCGCGGTCGTCAGTCGTGAAATGCATACTCTCCCTCCACATATGCTCTGCATGGCGCGGCGGAGCGATTCACTTGCCCTCCTTTGCGCTCCGCCGCACGGTTCCGCTACGCGACGGCGCGGATCACGGCGCCGGGATGGTCAGGCCGCCGAGATACGTGCTGATCTTGGCTGCAGCGGTATCCAGCCCGTTGAACATGACGCTGGTGGCTGCCACACCCGCAACCAGCACCACCAGCAACCCGGCGACGATCTCGGACAGCTCCGCGCCGCGCTGCGACTTGAACATACGCATGGGATGAATCTCCTTTCAGGAATCAGGTGTCAGGGAACAGGCGTCAGGGGTCAGGAAGTGACCAGCAGACTTCTACTGTCCCCTGATGCCTGTCCCCTATGGGTTCACGGCGCGGGGATGGTCAGACCACCCAGCCAGCCCGAGACGGTGCCCGCGGCCGTATCCAGACCGTTGAACATGATGCTGGTAGCGGCCACGCCGGCTACCAGGACGACGAGCAGGCCGGCGACGATCTCCGAGAGCTCGGCGCCGCGCTGCGACTTGAACATACGCATAGAACTGACCTCCACAGTTGATGATTGGGTGAACTCGATCTACGTTGAACCTGCAGTAGCGCTGCCGCCCTTTGCGCTCGATGACACCTCCTTCCTTGAGGTCAAGGTTGAGGTCAAGGCTAAGAACGAGGAAGAAGCATGGCCTCATTGCTCAGCCGCAACCTCATCCTTAACCTTATCCTCAGCCTCAGCCTACGCTCCCCCGGTGATCAGCGCGACCACGCGCAGCGCAACGGGATAGAGCATCAGGATCAGCAGCGGCCCGAACATGAACAGCACCATCGGCAGGACGTAGGTGTTCGGTGCCGCTTGCAGCCGCACGTTGACCTCGGCCGCGATGACTTCGGACAGCGTTTCGGCCACGGTGTCGAGCGCGCGGGCCAGGTCCATGCCGCCGGCCAGCGCCAGGCGGACCTGGGCCGCGACTTCCCGCATGTCCGGCGACTTCAGGTCGGCCGCCATGCCGTCAAGCACCCGGTCAGCGCTGAGCTGGGCGCTGCGGCTGCGCGCCCGCCGGACCAGGGCCAGGGCGACCGCGTCGGTGCGCTCGCCCTGGGTTGCCACGAGGGCATCCAGCGCCTTGCCCAGCGAGCCGTGGATGGCGATCGCCTCGCGCAGGTCGTCCACGAAATCGCGCAGGCGGAGACGTAGCCGGGCCCGGCCCTCGCGCACGAGCATGCCCCGCACCAGGTAGGGCGCCCGCTCCAAGACCACGGCCACCAGGGCGCCAGGGAAACCAAGCACCGGGAGCAGCGCAACGAAACCCACGGTCGCCAATCCGATCCCGGCCGCACGCCATGAGATGTCCGGATAGCCGTAGAGCAAGTGATCCGGTAGCGCCGCGATCCCGGCCTGGACATGCATCACCTGCAGGCCGAGCCGCGACCGCCGATACAGGTGCACCCGGTCCAGTAGGGCGACAAGGGCGTGCCCCAAGGCGTTCAACAGCAGCCAGACGCCCAGGCCGGCGAGCCCGGCAATCGCCAGGGGCCCAAGGGTCAGGCTATTACTGAGTACGCTCATAGCAGGGTCTCCTCGTCGAGGCGCATGCGCCGGTCGAAGAAGGCAGCCGCCACAAAGGCCATCGACGTCAGGACCAGGAACAGCGCGCGGCTCCCTACACTGCCGGCGTGCATCTCGCGCCACAACGGCACGGTCACCCCGACCGCCGTCGTGGCCACCGCCGCGCCCAGCAGGACCACCAGCGTGCCGCGCAATGCGGCGAAGACCCCCTGGGCGGCGAGCCGGGTGGTCCAGCGCCGTCGCAAGCGGCCAGCCAGGTCGTCGAGCAGCCCGGCGATCTCGGTCGGGCCTTGCTCCCCCGCCTGATCCAGCACCAGCACAAAGCGCACCAGGTAGGGATCCGGCACGACCAGCAGGCGCTTGAGCGCTTCGTGTGTATCGCGGGTCGCCTCGTAGTGGCGCACGGCCGCTAACGCCGCGTCGCGCACCCAGCCCGCCGGCACATGCTCCGCGGCCAACCCGAGCGTAGTGAACGTGGTCGGATTGACCCGGTAGAGGCCGACGAAGGCGTCCACCAGCCGGCGAACTTCATCGCTCACGCTCTGCCGCGCCCGTAGGGTCTGCCGGTAAGCCAGGTACAGTGTGGCGCCCAGGCCCAGCAGCGCCAGGTAGGGGGAGAACACGGCGTCGCGCGCCAGGATGCCCAGGAGCCAGCCCCCCATGGCCGGCAACAGGATGAACGGCGACGGCCGGCGCAGGACCGCCAGGGTCGCCTGCACGGCTGGCGGCAACTCCAGGCGTTCCGCCCCCTGACGGCCAGGCCGATAAGCGCTGAGCGCGGCGCGCACGCGCCTCCGACCTCCCAGCGGCAAGATGCCCCGGCGGCGCAGCCCGACAACCGCGCTGTGGCTGCCATCGACAGCGGCGAAGCCCAAGCCCAGCGCAGCCAGGGCGGTCAGCAGTCCTACCAGCCAGGCCATCATGGCATGCCTCTGGCCGGGATCGTCCCGGCGGCGCGCAGCGGCGCCAGATGCGCGGCCAACGCCTCCACGCGCGGCTGGCCCGCCCGGTAGACGAGCTCCAACCGGTAGTGCCCCGCGTCGTCCACCCCGCGCACCCAGGCCACCTCGGCCACGTAGCGCCGGCCGCCCATGCGGTTCATATGCACCACCAGGTCAACGGCGTCCGCCGCCTGCTCGCGCACCGCG
>CAZMIS010000206.1:0-7777 GCA_964566325.1 uncultured Anaerolineales bacterium | reverse complement strand
CCTGGGTGTGGTCCGATCCGCTGTCCGTGGATAGCGACGGCGACACGCTCAGCGACGCGCAGGAGCGCGTCTATGGCTATCACCCCGGGGTGAAATCGAATCTCAACATTCTGGATCTGGAGTCCCAACTCAATGAGCGGGACAAGGCGACCGGCCTTCACGTCCCAAGCGATGGCATGGTGTACCCCGGGCAGAGCCTCTACTACGTCTCGACGGTCACGAACCAACTCCTCAGTCGCGAGGCCGAAGGTCTGCTGTCCACGGAGACGGGCGCCGGCATCAGCACCGTCCAGGTTCCGGATCGCGCATTCGTGCTGCGGCCCCAGGAACAGAGCACGACCTCAGGCTATTTGAGTGTTTCCGGCGTCGTGGACGGCGGCGTCTACACCGTGACCCAGGTCGCCGGTGCGACCATCAGCGACTGGACCAGCACCACGGGCGGTATGGTGCTCTGGCTGCCCTTCAACGATCCGAACGCGCCATTCTTCGACCGCTCCGGCAGCCTGCCGCCGCACGATGGAATCTGCTTCAGCGGGTGGGGTACGACGCCGTGGGGCGGTTGCCTCCTGGACGCGAATGGCTATTATGGCAACGGCCTCAAACTGGACGGGGGGAGTTACATCGAATCGGCAGCTCAGCCGCCGCAGTCGGGGGCCACCGTGTCTCTGTGGTTCAGGACGACCAGCACGGGCAAGCATGACCTGGTCACCACCCCGATGGCCACCGGCGCCTATCCGCTTCAGATCTCCATCGACGGCGGCGTCTTGAGTTCAACCATGGGCGCCACGAGCACCGTCTCATGGGGACCGGCAACCGCAGCCGGTTACGCGGACGGCGACTGGCACCATGTCGTAGTCACCTACGGCAAAGTCACTCCCACGTCCAGCGCGGACGTCCACAGGCTCTACGTGGACGGCCAGCTGAAGGGCGCGGGCACCGCGACACAGCTGTACACACCGGCGAGCAGCGGGATCGATCTGGGCGGGCGGTTGAGCCTTGACACGACTGGCTCCCCATGGCTGCCCGGCATGCTCGACGACGTGCGCATCTACGATCACCGGCTGATCCAGCGCGAGGTGGCGGACCTCTACGGCAAGGTCGCGTTCGACATGAACTTCAATCTCGCTGATCCGTGGCAGGAAACGTCGGGCCAGGACGCCACCGCGGGCTGCGTGTCCGGATACTGTCCCAGCGTGAGTTCGGGTGCTGCCCGTTTCGACGGCGCGCAGTATCTGACTGCCTCCGGCGCCATCCCGAACCTGAACGGCGGGCGCCTGACCCTGAGCGCGTGGATCTATCCGACGCTTCGCGGCGGTGGCGACCCAAGAGATACCTGGTATCAGGGGATCATCGGCTTCCACAGCCAGCGCGGGGACGCCACCGCGTACCCGACCCTGGAGCGTTACGGCCTTAAGCTGCGCTTTGGCTTCAGTACGGGCTCGGCCTGGAAAGGCTTCACGACGGCCAGCAACGTGCTGACCCAGAACACCTGGAACCACGTCGTGGCAACCTACAGCCAGGACGACGGCTATGCCAGGATCTATGTCAACGGCGTGGAGAAGGGGAACAGCAACGTCGGTATTTACGCGTCTATCGCCTCGCCCACGAGCTTTGACATCGGCCGCACCACCGATGTCTCGACGCTCAAGATCACGCACGTCGACGTCCTGGAGACGGCCGACGCGCTCGCGGACTGCCCGTCCTACTATCCGCCGGATGACAATCTTTGCGTTGCGCTCAACGGCGTGGAGTGGTTTCACGAAGCGGTAGGCTGTTACTCCGGCGATTGGAACTACAACACTTCGCACACTCTCAACGGAACCAGCAGCGTGACCCTGACGATGTGGGAGAACGATGGCGGGGTGAATTGCGGATCGGTGTGCGACAAAGACGATGATTGCGGCGGCATGTCACCCAACGTCTTTTCCTGGACCGACGCTGGCGCGGGCGCGCTCGACTCCGCTTACTCGGTCAGCGGCGGCCGCGGGGTCTTCAAGATGAACTTCTCGAACGCCTCGATCCCGTTCTACGGTTACATGGACGACGTGCAGATCTACAACCGAACGCTGACCGCGTCTGAAGTTGAGGCGCTGCACCAACCGCCGAGCCTGGCGCTGCGCCTGCCGTTCGACGAACCGCCGGGCGCGGCAGCCTTCAACCAATCGGGCGGCAGCACGATCCAGGCAAGCTGCACGGAGTGCCCCACTTCCGGAGAGCCGGGCCGCATCGACCAGGCCGTCCAGTTCGACGGCACGAGCGACTACCTGTCGCTGCCCAACAGTCCCGTCAACCGGCTGACGTCGGGATTCACCGTGGCGGCGTGGATCAAGGCGGACTCAGCGACCGGCAGCCGCACGGTCGTGGCGACGGCCCAGTCGGCGAGCGATGACGGCTACTGGTTCGGCATCAGTGACGGGAAGCTGCGATTTGTCAAGCATCCCAGCCATTTATACACGGCCACTTCGCTCACCGTTCAGGCCGGTCGCTGGCACCATGTCGCGGCCGCGGTGTCGTCCACCGGCTCCGTCACCTTCTACCTGGATGGCCAGCAGGAGATCGTATCGGGCCTGGCTGTCATCCAGCCCGATAGCTACGATGATCTGCTGGTGGGCGCGCGGCGGCCGCCGCGTTCGACCGGGCCGGACTATTATTTCGACGGCGCGATCGATGACGTGCAGATCCACGACTGGCTCTTCTCCGCAGACCAGGTGAAGGCCCTCATCGACCGGGCGCCCGTCATGCATATGCGCCTGGACGAGCCGCAGGACGCAACGCAATTCGCAGACAGCGCGCGCACCGGTGTGTCGGCCGGATGTCCCAGCCCGGAAGAATGCCCGCTGGCCGGCGCGGCCGTCCAGGGCAAGGTGGGCCTGGCCGCTCACTTCGACGGCGAGAATGATAACCTGGTGCTTGCCGATCCCAACTCCGTGTTGCGCCCGGACAAGTTCACGGTCGGCGCCTGGGTGAAGCCCTCCGGCCTGAAGCCTACGCCTCAGCCGATCCTGGTCAACGCCATCCAGAACGGCAGAGCCTATTACATCCTGCGGCTCCAGGCGGTCACCGGCGTGCCTGAGTTGCTGCGCGGCTGCCCGCCGTATGACACCGTGGCCGCGCCGGTGCCGCTGGTCGAAAACCAGTGGAACCAGGTGGTGGGCACGTACGACGGCCAGACCCTACGGCTCTATGTCAACGGCCTGGAGGTCGGGACCCTGGCGAGCGCACCGGGGACGTGCACCATCCCCGGCACGCCCCCGCCCTTGACGATCGGCGGGGGCCTGGATGGGGCCAACAAGCTGGCCGGCGTCCTGGATGAAATGATCCTCTACAATCACGCGCGAACTGCGGATGAGATCGCCGCGCTGTACGCGTACCAGTTGAGTTGGACGGAGGATCGCGACAGCGTCGACTTCACGATCGATCGGGACAACCCGCAGGGCGCCTTCCTGCTCAACGGCACACCGTACTACCCGAACGCACCGGTCGTGATCCCGATCGGCACCAGCGATGCGACCTCGGGGGTGGCCAGCGCGGCGCTGTGCGAGGGATCGTCGTGCGGCGGACCTGCGCCCCACTGCCAGGATCCGGGGCAGACCACGGCCTGGTGTCCCACATTTGCGCCGCGCGGCGAGGGGGTGTACTACCTGAGCGCCAGGGTGACGGACAAGGTGGGTTACATCACCACCTCCGCGCCGCGCGAGGTGCGCATCGACGACACGCCGCCCCTCGTGAGCTTCAGCGGCAGCGCGGGCGACGTGCTCGAGGCCACGCGAGACAGCCAGAACAACTGGACCGTCCGCCTGTCGGGGACCGCCGGCGATCCCGTGCTCAGCAATACGAACACGCCGGGCAGCGGGGTGCCGCTCGACGGCGTGCACGTCACGCTCTACAAGGCGGCCGGCGGGCTGGCCGGCCCCGCGGCCCAGGCTGCCACGCTCACCGGCGGCACATGGACGGTGGATTACGTGCTGTCGGACAGCGAACCCAGCGGCTGCTACACCGCAGAGGCTGTCGCGGTGGACGCACTGGCCGCGATCTATCCTGACGAGGCTGCCAGTCACACGCAGACCGCGGAACAGAGCTTCGGCATCAACACCGCGGGCCCCGCAACGCAGATCGACCGATCGTTCCTCACGCTGGGGCAGACTCTGACCGGTACGCTGGCAGGCGCAGTCAGCGGCAACTTTGTGCCCGTGGCGCTGTCCTGGACGACGGGGGCGGGCGGCAGCGAGGCCAGCCTCAGTCTCACCTGCTACGGGCCGGGGAGCGCAGATTGGAAGTACACCGCATTCCGGCCGGGGAGCGCGTTGGCGCCGGACCAGGACTACACGTGGGCCGGCCAGGTGCACCGGCAGGCCACCTGCGAACTGGAGCTGACCGCCGCGGCCGGTTCGCCAGGCATCGTGGGTGGTTCGGCCACCGTGTGCGGGGAGGAGGTCGCCAGTTGGGCAGGCAACCAGGCGGCGAGCTACACGACTTCCTTCACGGCCAGCTCGAGCAAGTGCGCGACCGACCAATGTTCGGGCAAGAAGCTCAAGTCCGGCGTCAGCAAGGTGGAGGTGGCCTTTACACCGTTGATGCCCGGCTCCCAGTTCATCAACGAGACACCGCCCGCGGGGGAGGTGCTCCACCTGACGATGGATGCCGGCGTCGATGGCAACGGAAATCCGGTCTTCGCCGACGTGTCGGGCAGCGGGCTGACCGGTGCGTGCAGCGGAGCCGCGTGCCCGGTGACCGGCCAGCAGGGTCACAGCGGCCGCGCAGCTTACTTCGACGGCGTGGATGACCACGTGACCGTGCCTGACGATGATGCGATCGACTTTGACGCAGGCCACGACTTCACGATCGCAGCCTGGATCAAGCCGGACGCGACACAGCCGACCGCCACCAACATCGACAGCGACATCATCGAGAAGTGGTCGCAGGCAGGCGGCTATCCCTACGTGATTCGCTACCTCAACCAGAGGGCTGGGACGGATGCGGGCAAGATCGATGTTGCCCGCTACGACGGCACACAAATCTTGCGGATCCGATCCACGATGCTGGTGAACGATGGCGGCTTCCATCATGTTGCCTTCGTGAGGATCGCAGGCACGCTGAAGCTTTACATCGATGGGGTGCAGGACGGCGAGACGGCGGATACCACCAGCGGCGTCACCACCAACACTTCCGCGCTCTTCATCGGCCGGCGCGGCAGCGGCATCAACCACTTCGCGGGCTCGATCGACGACGTGCGTATCTTTGACCACGGCCTGACCGCCGCAGAGGTGAAGGAACTGCTCTACATTGGCTCGGGGCCGGTCCTGGTGCTGCCGTTCGAGAGGCAGTGGGCCACCGACGGGAGTGAGCAGGAGGATACTTCGGGCTGGCAGCGCAACGCTGTTCTGTACGCCGGCAGCGAGGACATCGCGAACAAGACGGTGTCCGGACAGGTCGGGGGCTACGCGCTGCAGTTCGACGGCGTGGACGATCACGCGATGGTGCCCGATGACGACGCCATCGACTTCGACGCCGGTCATGACTTCGCGATCTCAGCCTGGATCAAAGCGGCTCCGGTGCAGGTCTGGACCGCCACCGTGGATAACAATGTCATCGAGAAGTGGTCTGGCGCCGGCGGTTATCCCTACTCGATCCGCTACCTCAACCAGACCGCGGGCAGCAATGCCGGCAAGATCTCCGCGGGCCGTTGGGACGGCCAGAATGGTCCCTGGCTGCAGTCGACCACCCGCATCGACGATGGCCGCTTCCATCACGTGGCCTACGTGAAGCGCGGCAGCGCGCTGGCCTTCTACGTCGACGGCGCGCTGCACGCAGAGCGGACAGACACGACCACCGGGACCACGGCGAACGCCTCGCCGCTGTACATCGGGCGCCGCGGCGGCACGGCGCTTCAGGGCTACTTCACCGGCAGCGTGGACGACATTCACATCTACGGGCGCAGCCTGTCCGCCGAAGAGGTGCAGGAGCTCTACCTGGCTGGCTGGCGCGATGCGGCTGTGACCCCGGGCAGCGACGACCTGTCAGCGCGCTGGTCGGTCACCGTCCCGACCGGGCTGGAAGGCGCCTACCGGGTCGATCTGCGCGCCGCGGATCGCGCGGGCCACGGCAAGGTTGCGCCGGTCTGGAACACCGCCGGTCTCTCGTCGCCCGCATGGAGCGGCAACGTCGATAACCTCGGCCCGCGCGTCACGGTGTGCAGGGAGCTGGTCAGCGGCAGCACGTACCGTTACGTGGCCGTCGCGCAGGACTACAATCTGGCCGAGGCCGGGTTCACGTTCATCTGCCCGATCACCGGGCGCAGCACCTACCGGTCGCCCTGGTTCCTGGCGACCGTCCCGGCCGGCACGGAGAAGCTGTACCAGCTCGCGGCTGGCTGCCAATCCAGTACGACCGAGGCCGTCCGGGCCACCGCCTGCGACGCCAGCAACAACTGCACCACCGCAAAGGTGACGGCCGGCGGCGCCTGCGCCGCCATCCTCTCAGGTCAGGCCGCAGAGGCTCTCCAGGCGACCGCAACCGCTGCCCAACTGGAAGAGGCAGCGGTTGAAGCTGTTGCTGCAGGCAAGCCGCGCACGCCGGTCGTGGCCTTTGCGTCGACCGTGCTGACCGGCACGAACTTCCAAGATCCGCAGGTGTTGATTGTGGCGGGCACGGTGAGCGGCACGGACAGGTTCACGGGCGTCGATCTGTCCATGGGCGGCAGCGTGGTCGCGGCGATCGTGTCCGAGCCCGAGCCCAGCTGGCCCTTCACGCGCACCTGGACCGCCACCTATCTCTTGCCCGGCGTCGGTGCGGCCACACTGGGCCGCGCCTACGATGGCGTCCTGCAGCCCGCGGTGGCCACTGCCCGGCTGCAGGGCGGGCTCCCTGTGGCCGAGCGGACGATCCTGACACTGGACATCGTGCCGCCCGCTGCGGTGGACCTGCAGTTGACGGCTAACGGCACGCGCGTCGAGCCGAACGGCATCGTGCGCGCGGCCGCGCCCGAGCTCACCCTGGCATGGACGGCCAGCCAGGACGGCAGCGGGGTGCAGGGGTACACCACCCGCTGGACGGCCACATCGGCCGAGGGTACGAGGGTGACCACCCACCACTTCGATGCCGCCGGTCCGCTGACGGATCGCTACACCGGTGGCGAAGCGCAGATGGTCACGGTCGAGCTGGGGATCGCGGATCAGTATGGCAACGAGCGCTGGCAGCAGGCGGGCCCGATCACCCTGGACAGCCCGGCGACGCCGGACTTGATCGCGCCGGACGCGCACGGCTGGCAGCAGAGCGGCTGCACGCTCATGGGCACGGATCGCCGCCTGCAGCGGCTCGGGCTGACGGAGGTTCCGCAACAGCTCTACGCGACCTGGGACCGCGAAACCCTGCGCCTGGCCTTCACCGGCGCCAGCGGGCACCTCACCGCAGGCGACCTGTTCGTCTACCTCGACACCGGGCCGGGCGGCACGACCCGGCCCTACATCCCACTGGACCTGCCGTTGTTGGGCGCGACCGTGTCGTTGCCCGAGAGCCTGCAGGCCGACGTGCTGATCTGGGCGCAGTCGGCCGATCAGGCGACCCTGCTCCGCTGGGACAGTGCCGCTTCAGGCGGTGCCGCTTCCGGTGGCGCCGCTTCCAGCGGTGCGTGGTCGGGCGCCACGCCGCTGACGTCCCAGCAGTATCATCTTGGCACGGGGCAGTACGGTGATCAGTTTGACCTCTATCTGCCGTTCGAGTTGCTGGGGGTGACATCCGCGTCGCCGCTGGGGCTGATCGGCCTCGGCGTGCAGGATGC
>CAZMIS010000205.1:0-7788 GCA_964566325.1 uncultured Anaerolineales bacterium | reverse complement strand
CGGCCGGGTGGAGAACGGCATCATTGACGCACTCTACCGGCGCGACGACGGCTCTGCGAGCGGCGCATGGACGATCGTCGAGTTCAAGACCGACCACGTGCGGGGTCCCGCCGACCTGGAGCGGCTGCTGGCCGAGGAAGACTACCTGGCCCAGGCAGAACGCTACGCACGGGCGGTGGCGCGGCTGCTCGGCCAGCGCCCGGCGCTGACGCTGTGCCTGCTCGACTACGCTGGATCGGTGCTGGTACATCACCCCGATTTGCGGTAGAATAAGCGTCAAGACGGTACTATCCCGAGTTGCCGGGTTAGCCGCGGGAACACCGATGTTTTCACAACTCCAGTACAGCCCGTTCGTCTGGCTTCTGCTCCCTTCACTCGCCATCGTCGCCACAGTGGCGGCACCCGGCTGGCGGCGCGCGACGCCGGAGGCCACGCCCTTCTCGCTCCCTATGCTTTGCGTGCTGACGTGTGCAGCGTCTGCGATCCGCAGCCCTGCTTGGCCCGCCTCACGTCGCATCTTCGGTCTGCTTGAACAGCAACTGCGGAGGGAAGGAATCTCCGATGCACCCCACCCCGGTGCCAACCAGCAAGGAGTAACCTCATGAGACTCAGAACATCCGTCACGGTTCCGGCAGTCCTCGCGCTCTTGATCCTAACCGCGTGTGCCACGACGCCCGAGCCCGCACCCCCGCCGCAGCCCATGGCGAGCCCTCAGGCAGAGGTGCGCGCCACGGACGTCCCCCCCGCCCTGGCAAACCCCGCATCCGAGAACTGCGTCGCACAGGGGGGCCGGCTGGAGATCGAGTCGCGCACCGACGGCGGCGAGTTCGGCGTGTGCTATTTTGAGGACAATCGGCAGTGCGAAGAATGGGCGCTGCTGCGCGGGGAGTGCCCCGTGGGCGGGGTCAAGGTGACAGGATACGTGACGCCCGCGGGCCGCTACTGCGCAATCACGGGCGGCGAATACGTCGTTACCGGCATGGCCGGTCAGGCCGACGAGCAAGGCGCCTGCACCCTCAAGGATGGACGGGTGTGCGACGCCTGGGGCCTGTACTCCGGGACGTGCCAGCCGGTCAGTGTCGCGCCGGAGGGCGAAGAGCCGGGCCTGCAGCTTCCCATTGCGGAAGTGTGCAACGGCATGGCCCAAGCGCTGATGCAGGCGGTGACCGCGGAGGTGACGCAGTCCGAGGTGGATCTGATCGACCCTTCGACCGGTGCCACGGGCCCGGGCTGCCGCGCGGGTGCGACAGGTACGGGAGTGGACTTCACCAGCCCCGACGCAGTCATCAAGGCCATCACTGCCGTTCTGGTGGGCGGCGGCTGGGAAGAGGACATGATGCTGGCATCGGGCGGGCCTACGGGCATGGGGTCCGGTTTCCGCAGCCGGGACCTGGTTTGCCTGGCCACAGCGATCTGGCACCCCGGTCCTGCGGCGAGCTGCCCGGCTGACAAGCCCATCTCCGAGTGCAAGGTGCCGCCCGATCAGCAGATGTACACCGTTACGCTGGATTGCGCGCAGGGGGCGGCCGGGGCGCCTCCACCCTGAAAGATGATCGTCCAATAGGAGAACGGGTTGCAGAACTCCGGCTGAAACTGCTCGGCCGTGGGTGATCCACGCGGCCTCGCGCTCGCCGCTGGGCTCCAAGTGTTCCCGGTGCGTCGCGCGACCTCAGTTTGCGCTCCTCGTTCAAGTAAAGTACAATCATCGCGCAACAATGCGTGCCAGCGATCGGCGAGCCGGCGGCCAGCCAGGCTTCGGCGCTGCGCTATCGTGACCAACGATTCTTCAACAAGGAGCATTTTTCGATGGCCACCACCGCCGACTACGCCTTTCGTAGCCGACCCCTCAGCGCGCAGCCGACCTACCTGCGCGCTGCGCTCGTACTGATTTTGCTCGCCACGCTTCTGCCGATCCCGATGGCAGTCCCCCCGGCTTCGATTCCCTGGATGACGGCTCCGGCCCCAGAAGGGGCAAGCGTGTCGAGCACCATCCCGGCCACTTCTGTCCAGGCGCAGAGTACCGCCGCCTCTGCCATCGCTACTGCGGCGGACCTGCGCCGCCTGCCCTCCGCGGTGCTCGGTCTGTCCGAACAAGTGGCTGAGCGCAGTGCGCACAGCGCCACCTTCCGCCATCCCGACGGCAGCTTCACCTCCGTGGTCAGCCCGGAGCCGCTGCACTACCAGGACGCGCGCGGCCAGTGGCAGATCGCCGATCCAGCGTTCCTGGCAACCGGCGCCGGCTTCGAGGTCGGGCAGAACGCAGTGCGCAGCCGCTCCGGCGCGGCGGTGGCGGCCCTTGAGGTGGCCGCGGGAAACGCTGGCCTCACCTGGCGCGCGACCGAGCTTGGATCGGTGACCGATGGGCAGTTCCGGACGCTCGCTTCAGCGCTGGCTGCTGCTCGCGAGGTCCGGCACAGCGACGACGGCCGCGTGCTCAGCTATGAGGGCGCGTGGAGCGAGCCGTCGCTCACCGAGGAGATCGCCAGCGCGCCCGCGTTCGTCGAGCATTCGCTGGTGCTGGCAGAGCCGCCGGCAGGGCCGCCCGGCGCTGAGATGCTGGAGCTGCGCGCCACGCTGACGCTGTTGCCGGGCGCCACGCTGTGGGCCGGCGGCCTCCAGCAGACCGGACCCTTCAGGACCGCCGGCGCGCTGTCCATCCGCGACCGAAGTGGCGTCGAGACGCTGCGCCTGGAGCCGGTGGTGGCCTACGAGCAGGCGGCCCCCGAGGTTGCGATTGGGGGCGAGTACGTGCTCGAGCCGGGAGGTGAGCCGGGCGTATGGCGGGTGTCGGTGCACACCCCCTGGAACTGGTGGACCGCTCCCGACCGCCGCTATCCCGCGGTGCTCGACCCGCAGATGCGCGTCCTCACCAGCACCGGCTACAGCAGCGGGCTGGCCTGGGTCAACGACTTCACGCCCTTCGACTTCAACTTCAACCCGACCCCGGGCTACTACCGCTTCAACAACCGGATGATCCTGGGCTCGGCGGGCAGCGCGGCGCAGTCCAACGGCTACGTGCAGTTCAACACGATGCCGTTCATGCCGACCAACAACCCCGTCCAGGTGAGTGCCGCCACCCTCGAGATCGTGCCCAGCTACCAGCATACCCCCTACTACGAGCTGGACGATGGCCCGGACTACGAGAAGCTGAAGCTGCAGTTCTCCACCGCCATGTGGCTGGTGTCGAGCTGCCTCGATCCTGCGGCCGACCCCAACTGCTTCTCTCTCAGCGACGACCGGCTCGCCAATCCGGCCTTCAACTGGAACAACCGGCCCGCCGCGCCGACCAATCCCGATGTCGGTGTGCTCTCCATCGAGTCGGAGATCAGCGGGGGCAAGGGCCTGCCCACGCAATGGGACGTCACCGCGGCGGTGCAGGCGTGGTACGACACGGCGCATCCCAGGCCGGCGCACGGTCCGATCTTCGGCCTCGCCCGCACCGCGGAGGCCTGCACCGTGTGGCACAGTCAGATGGAGTCCGGCGCAGCCATCACCGTTCCGAACCAGGTGCTCCGCTGCACGCGCCTCCAGGTGACGCCGGGCAACGCCAGGCTGCTCATCGACTACCATGCCATCGTCCTGCCTGACGAAGGGACGAACCTGCTCAACCGGCCGGGCGTGCCGAGCTACGCCGAGGATGCGACGGGCGAGGAGCTCCTGCAGGACACCAACCACCAGTACCAGGTCAAAACGGGCTCCGGCAAGTGGGTGGGCGTGGCGGCGCGCGGCGATCACGCGGCGGGCGCACCTGCGGATGTACCCGTCCACACCACGCTCAAGCTGCTCGACCCCGGGCAAGGCGTCATCGGCGACGGAGATGAGGGCACGGATGTGACATCGTGGGTTGCGGTGGACGGCCTGAACCCCAACGCGGCCAACAAGACGCTCACGGCCACGGTGGTGCGCGACGAGCGCAACAACTTCGACGCCGATGCGCGGCGCAACTACCGCATCCAGTACGCGTCCGGCCGGCTGTGGACGCCGACCGACGGCAAGCCCAATCCGCCGCCGCCCGGCGCGCCGGACGGCGCCTGGCGCACCATGACCTACTTCCTTGACTCGGACGCCCTGATCGACCTGGTCGAGTTCGACCTGGGGCCGAAGTACAGCGGTGGCGTCATCATCACGCCGACGAAGATGATCGAGGGCCTTCCGGCGGGGCCAGCGCTGGGCGCAGTCACTGCCACGCTGCTCGAGCCCACCGCCGGCGGACTGGCGTCTGCGGTCCGCACGCCGAACTACCAGGGCAGCGACGGTGCGCTGTCCGGATTCTCGGCCGACGCCACCTCGCGCGCGCTGGAGTTCGGGGGGCAGAACACGCAGGGCCGCTACGCCCTGGCCCTGGTCAACGACGAACGCCCCTTCCTCGACGGCACGCGCACCGGGCGCTACCGGATCGACATCTCCATTCTGGCCTGCCCTGATGGCACCATACCGACCGTGCGCCTGGGCTGCCAACCCATCGTGACCCCGCACAGCCCGCTGGCCGCGCCGTACAACTTCCCGACGCATCATCGCACCGTACACGGCGTGCGCGTCAACAGCGAGGGTGGCTTCGCCGACAACGGCGCATCGTGGTGCACCACGGCCGAGCAGCTTGGCGCCCCGCTCCTCGGCCCGCTGGGCGTCATCGGGACGGAGCGGTATGTGTATGTCGCCCAAGGCTCCGTGTGTTATGATGCCCCGACCGACACCCTTTACACGACCGACGACAGCGCCGTCGGGCTGGCATACGCACAAAGCTACGCCCAGCCCGACGGCACGACGCGGGGCCAGCGCGCGCCCAGCGTCCCCCTTTACGGCTCCACCATGCGCTACCCGGCCGACCCGACGGCCACGGGCCGCGTGCAATGCAGCGGGTCCTGCACCGAGCTGACGCCGGCCGCGGCCACCGAGCGCCGCGTCTTGCCCTTCGCACGCTGGGGCGCCAACTACACTGCGGAAGCAGACGCGATCGCCACGCACGGGCTCTCCGCCGGCCGCGCGTTTGGCAGCGGCAGCCTGAAGGCACGCGTCAGCGTGGACGTCCAGAGTGCCCCGTTTGACCGCAGTTGGGACGTCTCATGGGAGCTGTATCCGTCGCCGGGCGCGCCCGATCCCAACCCTGCCGCGCCGAGCGAGTTCCGCCGCTACTTCTTCAACGTCGGACTCGACCAGGATGCACCGCTGCCCTCGGTCATGGACCTGGCCAGCGTGTCGCTGCGCCTGCTGGATGGCCCGGACGGCGCCCCGACCGGCGTGGTGAAGGAACACCACAGCACGCTGCAGTCCGCCGGGCCAATCCTGCGCGAGTTGTCCGCACCCTTCGCCAAGTTGACCCTGCCGGACGAGCTTGGCGGCGCGCAGCCCGGCGCGACCAAGAAGGCCCAGGCCGTGATCCTCCCGCCGGGCCAGGCCCGGCGCACGCCGGCAGATGATCCGGACCCTGTCACCACCTACTGCGGCGACGCCACCCTCTCGTGCCTGGAACTCCGGCGGCCGGAGTACGCGTGGAACAACGGCAACGGCGCGGTGCTGCGTGTGGACCTGCCCGACATGTTCATCCGTGAGAAGCCGGGCACCGTGATGGTCAGCGAGGCCGGCAAACTGACGGTGTTCAGCAGCGACCATCCGGACGCAGGCATGCTGTCGACGGCCGCGTTCAGCCAGGAGTTCCAGTTCGAGACCTGGGGCGCGTCGGTCCAGCTCAGCGAAGAGGCCTGCGAGCCGGGCTCGACGGCCATCGTCACGGTGATCCGCGGCACTGCGGCCATCGCCCTGCCCATGCTGGGCAGCGACGGTTCGAACGGCGGGCCGGTGGCCCCGCCCTCCGTCGTCATGAACTTCCGGCTGTGCCGGACCGAACTGCAGTATGCGCGGTTGGAGCTGGACATCGCGCCGGGTTACCTGCCCGTCGGCGCCACAGGCATGGGCGTCGACCTGCTGGCGGGAGAGGTGACCATCGGCCAGAACCACACGACGATCATCCTGGATGTCGGCTTCCGCTCCGTGCCCTCCGATGCGGTGCTCTCCAACGGCTTCGGCCGGGTGACCATCGATACGCGCGGGCTGTTCCAGGTGCAGGCGCAGGCAACCATCGTGGGCGTCGTGGACGCGGACCTGAACCTGGCCGTCGCGTGGAACCCGCTCGATGTGCTCCTGGAGGCGCAGGCCAGCGCGTTCGGCCTGGTGTATGGCAGCCTCAAGCTGCATGCCTGGGTGGGCCAGGGGTGGCAGAACAAGTACAGCTGGCTTCCGGATAACAACGACTTCCACTTCACGGGCAGCATCAAGGGTTTCGTCCGTCTCAAAGAGGACCTGATCCTGCCCTTCGTGCCGCCGGATGACATCGACATCGGCGTCAAGATCGCGTTCGGCGAGTTCTGTACCAGCGCGGCCTGCTCCCAATACGCCTGGGGCATGTCGGCCGCGTTCGTGGTGGCGGGCGTCGAAGTCGGCCTGTACGTCGACGAAGATGGGCCGGAGTTGATTCTCGGCTCCGACGACCACACCCTGATCGACGAGTTCGGCAGTGGCGTGCAGCAGGCCAGCGCAGCCGCCATCGCGCCGGACGCTCCGGCGCCGGACGCTCCGGCGCCCTCAAACCTGATTCAGATCGAGCAGCCGGGCCAGTTCCAGCCCTGGCTGGGGCAATCGCCCGAGCCGCCCACATCTGGCTGGCCCACCTACGCGCCCGGCGAAAACCCGGACGGCGCATGCGACATGGCCAGCCTGCCCAACACGGTCAGCTGCTCGTTCAACATCGCAGCCAATGCCGCGGGCCGCGCGGCCTTCTCCGCAGCCTGGCTGAACGGCGATCTGACGGTGACTGTCATCCGGCCGGATGGCTCGGAGATCGCCGGCACGGAAGCAGGTGTGACCTTCACGCAGGATCCCGGACCCGTCCTGAAACGGACGACGTTCCTGGTTAAGCCGGTATCGGGCTCCGGCGCACTGCCTGCGGGCGCGTGGCGCCTGCGCATCTCCGGCGCGTACCTGCCCGCAGGCGGCGCAGGTGGGGAACGCCACAACTACTCGCTCATGTTCGCCACCGACCCGCCGCCGCCCGCGCTCACCTGGATCACGCCTGCGGTCGCCGAGGATGGAACGAACAGCATCTACCTGAGCTGGTCGGCCGACCGGGCAGGCGGTGCTGTGCCGGAGCGCCTGGAGCTGTTCTACACGCCGCTGGCGTTCAAGCCGGTGGAAGATACCGAGGTCATCAGTGCGACCCTCATCGCCAACGGCATCGCTGCCAGCCAGGGCGGCTTCGCCTGGGACACGAGCGGCCTGGCCTCCGGGGAGTACGCCGTGGGCGCCCGCATCGACGATCATCTGAAGGGCAACGGCCACGTGGTGACCTGGGCGCCCGGCTCGGTGGCGATCGCCGATGTGACGGCGCCGCCGGAGCCGGAACTGCTCGGCGCGCAGTCGCTCAACGACGCGCTGGTGGTGCTGTGGAAGCGCGATCTGATCACACGTGACCTGGCGGGCTACCTGGTCGAATACACCTACCCCACCTGGGACAACCGGGACCTGACGCGCCAAAAGCTGGTGCTGCCGCGCGCGGGCAGCCCGTGGTGGAACAATCCGCTCCTGCCCGAGCAGGCGCGGCTGGGCGGGCTGTTGGAGGGTTACACCAGCGAAATCTGCGTGCGGTCCTTCGACGCCTCCGGCAACGTGAGCTCGTGCACTCCGCTTAAGAAGCAGGTGGACAGCGCGGACGAGAGGCCTCCGAGTGCCCCGCGTAATCCGGCCGCTGAAATGGAGCGGTCGCCTGTGCGCCTGAGGGTGACATGGTCCGGCCCC
>CAZMIS010000204.1:0-7839 GCA_964566325.1 uncultured Anaerolineales bacterium | reverse complement strand
TGGCCGCGCTGAACCTGGCGCTCAATCCGGAACTCTCCCGGCTGGCGCAATCGTTGCGGGGCAAGAAGGTGCTGGTCGGCGGCATCGAGGGTCTCTCACGGGTGATGCACCAGACGCTCGACGCGCAGGCGCTGCAGCTTTTCGGCAACGGCGCAGGCGTCTTCGGTCTCATCCCGGGCCAGAACATGGAGTTCCTGGCAGGCGGCGCGCAGGAAGTGTACGACGAAGAGGGACTGCTCCAGGTGCGGATGACCTATCCCCACTCCCGCCACGCGCTGCTCGAGGTGCAGGAGACGGGGGAACACTCGCTCCGCATTGCCGGGCTGCAACATGAGCCCGCCGCCGGCGCGGGTCCGGTCGTGATGGCAGGGCCCATGGGCATGGTCAAGCTGTTCGTCCGCAGCGGCGTCAGCGCCGTGAGGACGGTCTATGGAGCGTACCGGGAACGCATGGGACGCGTTGGCACGCCGGGCAAGGACATCTCCGTGGCCATCGTGCACCACGCCAACTACAAGATCAACCTGTTGAAGGCAAAGCAGCTGCAGAAGGAGGGGATCAGCTTCCCCATGCCCTGGCTGCTGAGCGACTTCGGCAACGTCAGCGCCGCCTCGGCCATGATTGCCTTCCTGCGCAAGCTGCGCGATCTCCACCCCGGCGATCACGTGATGTTCGATGGTTTCGGCGCAGGCACCTACTACGACGTGGTTGCCGTCGAGCTGCGCAGCCCAGCCTAGCAGTGCGTCAAGGCTGATTCGATGCACTGTAGCATAGCCCCTTGTGGGCGTCAGGACGGGCACAAGGCCCTATGCTACTCATCAAATGACCATTGACGAGGTACTAGTCTCCCGTCTCCTTATGTAAAACTCCCGGCAGGTCGTCGACTTGCCGGGAGTTTTGTTTATGCCATACGGCCACCTCAAGCCGATCGTACTCAGCCAGCGCCGTCCACCCACTCCCGCGCGGCCTGGGCCAGGTTCATCAGCGGTGCGCGCTGCACGGTGCATTCGGGGAGGCTTTCCAGGAACAGGTGGCCATACCCCTTCGATGTGACGCGCTTGTCCAGGATGACCACCACGCCCCGGTCCGTCTTGCTCCGAATCAGCCGGCCGAAGCCCTGGCGGAAGCGCAGGATCGCATCGGGCACCTGGTAATGATGGAACGGATCGTCGAACGTCTCGCTGCGCGCCGCCACCAGGGGGTCGGTGGGCACCGCAAATGGCAAGCGCACCAGCACCAGCGCGCTCAGCGCAGAGCCGACCACGTCCACCCCCTCCCAGAAGCTGCGCGTTCCCAGCAACACGCTGTTGTTCGCCCCTCGGAAGGTCTCCAGCAGCTGGTGCCGCGAGCCGCCGGAGCCCTGGCTCAGCACCGTGACGCCATCGCGCATCAGGGCCGGCGCCACCGCGCTCGCCGTGCGTCGCAGCTGCGCATAGCTCGTGAAGAGCGCCAGGGTTCTGCCGCCCAGCGCCTTGCCCAACCCGATGATCGCCTGCTCCACCGAGCTCTGGAACGCCGGCATGTTGGGCTCGGGCAGGTCGGTCGGCAGGAAGAGCAACGTGCTCGTCTCGTAGTCGAAGGGCGAGCCGACGAACGTCGTGTCCGCGTCCTGCGCGGCCAACCGGTCGCGCACGTAGTCGAACGTGCCGGCTGTGCGCAACGTGGCTGACGTCAGCACGACCGTGTCGTTGTGGAAGAGGATATTCTTCTGAACCAGCTCTCCGACGTGCACCGGCGCGGCGCGCAGCGTCACCCGGCGGGCGGCGCGCTCGCCCATCGCCAGCTCGACCCAGTAAACGCTGTTCGCGTCGGGCTTCATCACCCACGTCTCCAGCGCGCCGGCGGTCTCGCGCAGCCGCGTCGCACTGCCCACCAGCTCGCCGATCTGGCGCTCCAACTCCTCGACATCCGGCGCGAGGGCCTGGACGTCCTGCAGCGCATCGCTCAGCGCGTCCAGGTGATCCAGCAGGATGTTCCACGTCATCCCGAGGTTGTCCCAGGCGACCTCGACGTCCACCCAGACGGGCTGGGTGCGGGTGGCGGACGTGACGCGCAGGCGGAGCCCATACTCGTCCCGGTCGCCACGCGGCGCGGCGTCCTGCACGAAGTCGTCGATGACGCTCCAGAAGATATCCAGCCTGCTGCGCACCGCCTCGACGTCACCCTGCGTGGCAATGATGGCGCTGTGCAGCGGCTCGAAGACGTGCTGTGGCAGGTGGGTGCGCAGGGTTGCGGAAAGATCGCCCAACAGTCCGGTCCGGGCCCTGCCGGCTTCGCCTGCGCGGCCCCGCCCGCTGCCCGCGCCCACGCCTGCCCCACGTTGAAACAGGCGGTTGAACATCTGATTTAGCGTGAAGCCATCGGCCCGGAACGACAGCTGGTCGGTGACCGCGTCTTCGAGGTGATGCGCCTCGTCGACGATGAGGCGATGATAGTCGGGCAGCACCCGATTTCCGGTGGCCGCATCCGCCATCAGCAGGGCGTGATTCACCACCACGACGTGCGCCGCGTCCGCGGCCTTGCGCGCGCGGTAGAAGAAGCACTTGCCACCGGTCTCCCGATAGCACCGCTCGACCGAACACCCCTCGTTGTCCGCAGACACCTGGCCCCACACGAACCGATCGCTCGGCCAGGGCAGCGACAGCTCGGACTGGTCGCCCGTGAGCGTCTGGGGCAGCCAGCAGAGGATGCGCGCCATGCCCCGCGCTTCGTCGTCGGACAGCGGCGTGCGCGACCTGAGCGCAGCCAGTCGGGCGGTGCAGAGGTAGTTGCTCCGCCCCTTCAACAGCGAGGCCCGGAAAGGCTCGTTGCGTCCCCACGCGCGGCTGAGAACCCGCTGCAGGTCGGGCAGGTCCTTCTGGAACAGCTGGTCCTGCAGGTTGATCGTGTTGGTGCTGACGACGACCCGCTGGCCGCTGGCCGCCGCATAAGCGATCGCGGGCAGGAGATAGGCCACCGATTTGCCGGTGCCGGTGCCGGCCTCGACCATCAGGTGATGTTGCTGGTTGAATGCCCCGGCGACCGCATGGAGCATCTCGACCTGCTGGGCGCGATGCTCGTACGTCGGGAACTCGCGGGCGAAGGCGCCGCCCGGCTCCAGCATCTCGGCCAAGGCTTCCACGTCGACCGGCCGGGCCTCGCCGTTCGACGCCAGCGGCTCCGGCGCCTTCCAGGCATCGAACAGGGCGCAGCTGGGGACCACCTGCTCCAGCGGCGGCTCCCGATCCGGAATAACGCGGATGCCGGCAGCCTGGGCCGCCTCGGCAAACACGACGCGCAGCGGCCACGTGCTCTGGTTCACCAACCGCACGATCTCGGCCAACACTCCCCTGGGCAGCAGGCTCGCGCGCTCGCGCAGGATCTCGAACAGCCTGGCGGTCACGTCCGCATCGTTCAGTGCGCGGTGCTGGCTGGGAGAGGGGATGGCAAAGTGCGAGGCCAGGCTGGCCAGGCTGTACGACGGCCGGGATGGGATGAGCACCGAGGCCAGCTCCCACGTGTCCAGGCCGGTGGTCTCGACCATCAGGCCGCGCGCGCGCAGAAAACCCAGGTCGAAACTGGCGTTATGCGCCACAACCGGCGCCGCGCCGACGAAACGATCCAGGGCCGGGGCCACCTGCTCGAACGAAGGCTGGCGGATGACGTCTTCATTGCGGATGCCGGTCAGGAGGGTGATCTCGTGTGGGATCGGCCGGCCCGGGTTCACCAGGGTCTCGAACCGGTCGACCGGCTCGCCATCCTGGACCTTGACTGCACCGACCTCGATGATCTGATCCTTCTCGGCGCTCAGGCCGGTCGTCTCGAGGTCGAGCGCAACATATGTTCGCGGCAAGGGGAGGTCTCCATTCTAGAGGCGGCCCGCAGCCGCCCACGCTTCGGCCCCATTGTACCACAGGCGACCCGGTTATGCGTTTGACAGGGGTCATGGTATACTGTGCACGATTCATTCATCAAGGACCACGCGGATGACATCTTTGCGCAAGGTGCTCAAATTTCCGACATTTGACTGGACTTAATTCGAACTTCGCCGGAGACACGGGGAGGCATACCCCCGTGTCTCTGTTGTTAAGAGGCTGTTGGGCGACCTTCGGGGTTGTGGGCCAACCGAAGGTCTGAATGCAAGTATTGGAGTCATTGTGACCGCATACATCTTCGTTACCGGTGGCGTCGTCAGCGGATTGGGCAAGGGCGTGACGGCAGCCTCCATCGGCCGCCTGCTCAAGAGCCGCGGTGTCACGGTGTCCATGCAGAAGCTGGATCCGTACCTAAACGTCGATCCGGGCACCATGTCGCCCTATCAGCATGGCGAGGTCTTCGTCACCGAGGACGGCGCGGAGACCGACCTGGACCTGGGCCACTACGAGCGCTTCACCGACGTCGCGCTGCGCAAGGAGAACAACGTCACCACCGGTCAGATCTACAGTGCCGTGCTGGCAAAGGAGCGCCACGGCGACTTCCTCGGCGGGACGATCCAGGTCATCCCGCACGTCACGAACGAGATCAAGCGGCGCATCCAGGACGCGGCGCGCCATGCGGATCCAGACGTGGTGATCGTCGAGGTGGGCGGCACGGTGGGCGACATCGAAGGCCTGCCCTTCTTCGAGGCCATCCGCCAGCTGCGCAAGGACCTGGGAAGCCGCAACCGCACTTTCTACGTACACGTCACCCTGCTGCCGTTCCTGTCCGGGTCGAACGAGCTCAAGACCAAGCCGACCCAACACAGCGTGCGCGAGCTGCGCTCCATCGGCATCCAGCCCGATATGATCATCTGCCGGTCCGACCTGCCGGTGACGCAGAGCGTGCGCGAGAAGGTCGCACTCTTCACCGACGTGGAGCCGCGGGCTGTGGTGCCGGTGTATACGGCGAAGAGCGTGTACGAGGTGCCGCTGATGCTGGAAGAGGAGGGCGTCGCGGACTTCATCGCGGAGAAGCTCGAGTTGAAGGTCACGAAGCCGGACCTGGCGGATTGGCGCCATCTCGTGGAGAAGATTGCCCAGCCGAAGCTGCCCGTCAAAATCGCATTGGTGGGCAAATACGTCGAGCTGGAAGATGCCTACATGAGCGTCCGCGAGGCGTTGCGCCATGCAGCCTGGTCCCTGGACCATGACCTGCAGATCGAATGGGTGCACGCAGAGATGCTGCAGCGGCCCGAGGGACTGGCCGCGCTCGAGGGGGTGGACGGCATCCTGGTGCCCGGTGGTTTCGGCGAACGCGGCATCGAGGGCAAGGTGGCTGCCGCCAGGTACGCGCGCGAGCACCGCATCCCCTACTTCGGCCTGTGCCTCGGCATGCAGGTCATGTGCATCGAGTTCGCCCGTCACGTGCTCGGCCGGCCCGATGCGAACAGCACTGAGTTCAATCCCAAGACGCCCGACCCGATCATCTCGCTGATGGCCGATCAGCAGGGCATCGAGGACATGGGCGGCACGATGCGCCTCGGACTGTGGCCGTGCGACCTTCAGGCGGGCAGCCTGGCCGCCTCGGCATACGCGCCGGAAGTCCGCATTCGCGAGCGGCATCGACATCGCTGGGAGTTCAACAACCGTTACCGCGCGCCGGCGGCCGAGCAGGGACTGCGCTTCAGCGGTCTCTCGCCCGACGGGCGCCTGGTCGAGATCGCGGAGCTGGACCGCAGCCTGCACCCGTGGATGCTGGGCGTGCAGTTCCATCCCGAGTTTTTGTCGCGGCCGAACCGGCCGCACCCATTGTTCCGCGCGTTTCTGCAGGCAATTACCGACCAGAAGTAGGGGCGCCCCGATGTGGGCGCCCGGGGCGGGCTCGCCCCCCACGTTTGCACTAACTAAGGAGGTACATTTTCGATGTCAGGACACAGCAAATGGGCTACCATCAAGCGCAAAAAAGGCGCTGCGGATGCCAAGCGGGGACAGATGTTCACCAAGCTGGCACGCGAGATCCAGTTCGCCGCGCGCCAGGGCGCTGACCCCAACTTCAACTTCCGCCTGCGCCTGGCCGTCGACAAGGCCAAGTCCGAGAATATGCCCAAGGACAACATCGACCGCGCCATCCGTCGCGGTGCAGGGCTCGACTCGGACGGCGCGCAACTTGAAGAGGTGACCTACGAAGGATACGGGCCGCACGGCGTTGCCCTTCACATCCAGGTGGTGACCGACAACCGCAACCGCATCGTCAGCGAACTGCGCCGCGCGCTCACCCGCGGCGGAGGGGCGCTCGGCGAATCGGGCAGCGTCGGCTGGCTGTTCGAACAGAAGGGCCTGATCACCGTCGCGATGGGCCCGAAGGACCAGGACAAGATCTTCGAGCTGGCCCTCGAGGCCGGGGCCGAGGACGTCCAATACGGTGATGGCGTGGCCGAGGTCTACACCCTCCCGAGCGATCTGCAGACGGTGCGCCAGGCCTTCCTGGACGCCAAGTACCAGATCGAGGACGCGGAAGTCGCGATGCTCGCTCAGACCCAGGTCTCGCTCAGCCCGGCCGACACGCTCCAGGTGTTGGGCCTGATCGAGGCCATCGATGAGTTGGACGATGTGGTCAAGGTCAACTCCAACCTGGAGATCAGCGACGAAGCCCTGGAACAACTCGGGTAATGGTCGTCCTGGGCATCGATCCCGGCATCGGCACGACGGGCTACGGCGTCGTCGGTGAGGACGAGCACGGCGAGGCAATGCTGGTAGCCTACGGCGCCATCGAGACCACGCCCGGCGCGCCGATGCCCGAACGCCTGCTGGTCCTGCACGCTGAGGTCACGCGCATCGTTCGCGAGTACCGGCCCGAATCGGTCGCGGTGGAGCAGCTCTTCTTCGGCAAGAACGTCACCACCGCGATCTCGGTCGGGCAGGCGCGCGGCGTCGTGCTGCTGGCCGCCGCGCAGGCAGGGCTCCCGGTTGCGGAGTACAAGCCCGCGGAGGTGAAACAGGCACTCGCGGGATACGGCAACGCGGACAAGCGCCAGATGCAGGAGATGGTGCGCTTGCTCCTGCACCTGGACCGCATTCCCAGGCCGGACGATGCCGCGGACGCCGTGGCCGTGGCCGTGTGCCACCTGCACAGCGCGCGGCTGACCCGCCTGGCCAACCCGTAGGGGCGACCGGCCGGTCGCCCCTACCACGCGCCGTACACACCCGTAGTGGCGCAGCATGCTGCGCCCGAGCGATCGGATACGCGATGATCTCCATTCTCGAAGGCAACATCTACGCCCGGACCAATGACGCGCTGGTCGTGATGGTCGGCGGCGTCGGGCTGCGCGTGCTCGTTCCGGGTCCGCTCCTGGCCGCGAGCCGGCCGGGCGAGCCGATCGTGCTGCACACGCACCTGGTCGTGCGCGAGGACGAGCTCTCCCTCATCGGATTCGCAACCGACGACGAACTGGACCTGTTCCACAAGTTCATCACGGTGTCCGGAGTCGGGCCCAAGCTGGCCCTCTCCATCCTGTCGAGCATGGCGCCGGACGCCCTGAGGCTGGCCATCGGCCAGGAACAGGCCGACGTGCTGGCGCGCGTGCCCGGCATCGGCAGGAAGACGGCGCAGAAGATCGTGCTGGAGCTCAAGGACAAGATGGGCGAGGTGGAGATCAGCGAAGGGCTCGCCGCGCTGACCGAGGCCGACGCGGCCGTGATCGACGCGCTCACCGCCTTGGGCTACAGCATCGTCGAGGCGCAGCGCGCGGTCCAGGCCCTGCCGCGCGACGTCACCGACGTGGAGGAGCGCCTGCGCCGCGCCCTGGCGTCGTTCGGATCATAGAAACAGACCTCCGAGGTCTCAGGCCAGCCTTTGGCTGGCACGACCTCGGAGGTCTTGGCGCCTTCGGAGGTCTTAGAACCCTCGGAGGTCCGGGGATAACATGACCACACCCGCCATCACCTC
>CAZMIS010000203.1:0-7858 GCA_964566325.1 uncultured Anaerolineales bacterium | reverse complement strand
GCCGGAGCGCTTGTAGCGCTTCATGGCCGCGCCCAGCAGCAGCCCGATGGCCAGGAACACCAGCTCGATTACGAACATCGCCTGCATTTCGAGCGCCAGGAAGTCGTAGAACCCCTTGTCCGGGCTGTAGGACTGCACCGCAGCGATCGACACCCCCCAGGTGATCAGCACAAGGGCGACGCAGTTGACCAGCGCGGCCAGCGCCTTGGCCGTGATGACCCGGCTGCGGGACACCGGCAGCACGAGCGAGAACTCGACCGTCTTGTCGCGCTCTTCCTTGGAGATGCTGTCGCTGCCCCACATGGCCGCGGCGATCGCGCCCATCAGCCCGAAGTAGATGAACATGATGCCGTAGAACCCGACCAGCGTGGTCAGGTTGAATCCCCGCATATTCAGCGCGTCCAACACCCCCGGAGGCATGGCGTCCAGGATTTTGACCATCTCCGGGTTGTCGGCGAAGGCGGAGAACTTGGCCACCGCGATCATGATCAGCAGCGCGATGATGACGCTCCAGATCAGCAGCGATTTGACATGGGCCTTCAGTTCACGAAGGAAGATGTTCACCCTGCGCCTCCTCAGGACACCGCGGGGACGTCGCGGCGGATGTACAGCCAGTAGCTCACTGCCAATGATACGACGGTGACTGCGACGTTGAGCAACATCAGCGGCATGTTATACGCGCCGTTGGTGACGATTGCGGCCGCATCGAGGTGCTTGAACGGCGTGAGCAGTTCCAGCTTGACGTCCCCCACCACGCCACTGAACGCGCTGAGCACGTAGGCGCCGAACCCCAGCCCGAGGCCATAGGGCGTCACGCTGCGCACGCGCTTGACCAGCAGTGAGATGACCAGTCCGACGCTCAGAAAGAAGAGCTGGAGGATGACGATGCTCGCCAGAAGGAGGAGCAGCGTTCGCAGCTCATACTCGTGATCACCCCTGAAGAGTGTGATGGCTGCGAGGCTGCTCACCCAGACGACCAGGTTGGTGAGCGTCAGGCTGGCCACTGCCGCGAGCAGCTTGCTGGTGAGCACCTGCGTCCGGCTGACCGGCTTGCTCAGCAGGAAGTCGGCGGTCAGTTCGCTCTCTTCGACCGACACCAGACCGAAGCCGTAGTTGGCGGCCTGGATCGCCAGGCAGAGCTGGGAGAACAGGAAGAGCAGCGAGTAGTAGCCCAGGACGGTGGCCATGTTCATCCGGTCCAGGCCGAACGCGGTGCGTAGTTCCGGCGGGAAGTTCTCCATCATCTGGTTGACCAGCTCGGCCTGGCTGGCGAAGTTGCTGAAGATGGAGAAGAAGAAGAGGATCAGGAACACCAGGCCCAGCGACCAAATCAGCACCGATTTCAGGCGGCTGCGAAACTCAAATCTGAAGATGTTGGCGTTCATGGTCTCAGCCTATTCGTAGTAGTGCATGAAGATCTCTTCCAGGGTCGGCTCCTCGATGGTGACATCGGTCAGCGGCAGGCCGCTGATCTTGTGCAGCACCGTCTTGATGTCGCCCTTGAAGAAGAAACGCACCGTGCCGTTCTCCGTCTGCAGGTTGGTCGCGCCTGGCAGATCGAAGGTCGCAGGGGTCAGCCCTTCAACGGTGACGCTCACCTTCTTGTAGTTGTTCTGCTGCAGGGTCCGGATGTCGGAGATCTCGACAATGCGGCCCTCGCGGATGATGCCCACCCGGTTGCACATTCGCTGCACCTCGCCCAGGATGTGGGAGGAGAAGAAGACGGTCACCCCACGGGCGTTCTCCCGACGGATCAGGTCGAAGAACTTGCGTTGCATCAACGGATCCAGGCCCGCCGTAGGCTCGTCAAGGAAGAGCAGCTTGGGGCCATGCAGCAGGCCCTGCACGATGCCAACCTTCTTCTTGTTGCCGTACGACAGGTCATTGATGCGGCGGTTCAGCTCGAGCTCCATCACGTCCGAGAGCTCACGCAGGCGCTCCGTGTGATCGCCTGGGTAGAAGCTGGCGGAGTACTTCAGCAGGTCGATGACCTTCATGCCCTCGTAGTAGTACACCTCTGAAGGCAGGTAGCCGATGTCCTGGCGGATCTCCGGTCCGTGTGAGGTCACATCCTTGCCGAAGACCCTGGCGCTGCCGCTGCTGGGGTGTATCAGCGACAGCAGGAGGCGGATGGTGGTGGATTTGCCGGCTCCGTTCGGGCCGATGAAGCCGAATATCTCGCCTTCCTCCACGCCGAAAGTGACATCCACGATGCCCCGCGCTTTGCCGTAGTACTTGGTCAGATGACTGACGTCGATGATGCTCATAGAGCTGCTCCTGTGGTAAAAAGACGTGACACCTGAGGTGGTCGGACTGATCCGTTCGTGGGTGCCCTCGCAGCCAAGTCGTCCAGGGCTGATGGAGAGCTCGGTCGATGCTCGCGTGGGATGAAACGAAAGGAGTTAAGGCCACTATATCACTGTTTTCTTCCCTGCAAAAAGCGGAGCAATGCAACTGGCGGTGCACGCCGGTTCGCGTACCGGGCACGGAGGATCGTGTCGCCGCCGTGCGTCTGCCACCAACGACGAGCAGTGCCCTGGCTTGACACGTCTGCCTGTGCAGTATTAGTATGATATTCGTAATGTAGTTGTAAGGAGGTGCCTCGTGAAGCAACACCCGCGAGTGGACCGGTATCACGAACTGGCCACGAGTCTGGCCGGCAAAGTGGTTCTGCCGGAGGATGAGGCCTACGAGACCGGGCGCCTGGCCTGGAATCTGAGGGCGCACAAGACTCCCGACGCCATCGTCTTCCCCGAGAGTGCCCAGGATGTGCGCGAAGTGCTGGAGTTCGCGCGTCGGCACGATCTGGGCGTGGTCGTCCAGGCAACCGGGCACCGCGAAAACGTGGATGGCCGGGGGTGCATCCTGATCAACACGGCGCGCATGCAGGACGTCACCATCGACCCGCAGGCGCGGACGGCATGGGTGGCTGCAGGCGCGAAGTGGGGCGCGGTGCTCGACCAGGCCCAGGCGCATGGCCTTGCGCCGCTGCTCGGATCATCCAGTGACGTCGGCGCGGTGGGCTACACGCTCGGCGGCGGCATGGGCTGGCTCGCGCGCAAGTATGGCATGGCCGTCGACAGCGTGCAGCGCTTCGAGGTGGTCACCCCGGATGCCGTGATTCGCAACGCCAGCCCGGAGGAGAATGCCGATCTCTTCTGGGCCCTCTGCGGAGGAGGCGGCGGGTACGGCGTGGTGACAGGCATGGAGATCCGCCTCCATCCGGTGGACCGGGTCTACGCGGGCAACCTGTTCTACGAGGCCGCGATGGCGAAGGACGTGTTCCGGCGCTATCGGGAGTGGGTGGCCGATGCGCCGGACGAACTGACCTGCTCGATCGTGCTGATGAACATCCCACCGCTGCCTGAGCTGCCGCCCGAGATGCGCGGGCAATCGTTCGTGTTGGTGCGCGGGTGCTACGTGGGGTCAACCGCGTCGGGGGAGGAACTGCTGAGCCATTGGCGTGAGTGGCGGGCGCCCCGCATCGACGACTTCCGGGAGCGCTCATTCCGCGAGGCAGACCAGATCAGCCAGGACCCGGTTGACCCGCTGCCCGCGATGGCATCATGCGAGTGGATCCGCGATCTCTCGGACGAGACTGCAGACGTCCTGATCCGCCATACCTTCCCGCAGGGCGGGCCGCCGAGCCTCATCTTCTGCGAGGTGCGCCTGGCCGGCGGGGCGATCGCACGGGTGGCGACGGATGCCAACGCCTTCTCGCACCGCGACGAGCGGTTCATCTGTTACGCGGTCGGTGTGGCGCCGAGCGACGAGGCGGCCAGCCAGTATCGACAGCATCTCGGGCGGTTACGCGAGGCCCTGGGGCCGGCTCGCACGGGCAAGATTTACATAAACTTCATCGAAGGTGACGAGTTACGCGCGCGCACGCGTGACGGATACAGCGAGCAGGCGTGGGGGCGGCTGCAGGCCGTCAAGGCGCGCTACGATCCGGAGGGCCGCATCGTCTCGGGCTTCGAGCTCTCGCCCGCCGCGGATTGACGGCCGGCGGGCAGAGCCTGCCAGGCGCCGGGCACCCACAGGCGTATGATCTCCGTAACCCAGGCACCCGGCACCCTCCGAGGGTGCCGGGTGCCTGAAGACGCAAGGCTCGCCATGGGCCGCGCATTTCCTTCAAAGACACACCCACAAGTTCATCGTTCTGTCATCCTGACATCATGCACCGGTCACGCGCGCCTGCCATCATCCGTGGGCAGAAGGGTGCGCGTGGCCAGCCAGCGGCATCCGCCCGGCGGACGCTTCACGTGCACCGATCACAGGGTGGGGGAGCAGCGACCATGATGACCAGGTACCGGATCGATGAACGGTTGGCGGAGATTCGTGAGGCGATCGATTTGACCCAGTGGCAGGTCTTTGACCGCGACGACGTCAGGCTGCTGCTGGGCGAGGTGGAGCGGCTGCGGACCGAGCTGAGCCGGCGCGGAGCCGCGGCGTCGCCTGAAGGCGAGTAACCCTGTGGCCGTCTGCCAGGCCTGTGAGGGGGCCGAGATGATCCGCGTCGAGCGCGCGCCCACCGAGTTCACTTATCGGTGGATCCTCGACGTGATCGAGCGGTCGCATCGTTCGGTCTGGGACTATCGCCAGCGTAGCACTGACCTGCCGCCTTCGTTGCGACCCGACCAGGCACTGCGCCTGGCTGCGGGCGAGGCGGACGAGGCGCGGGACGCTGTCCTGCAGGGCAACGGAGATGGCGAATCCGCAGCAGCGCATGGACCGGCGTACAAGGACGCGCTCGCGGATTGTGCCATCCTGCTGCTCACCGCGTGGGGACCGCGCACCAATCCCACGGTCGACGACCTGCCCGTGCCGACCGCGCAGGACCTGATCCGTCTATCACAGCGGCTGGGCGACACGAGCGGCGGCTTCGTCGCACCCGCCTGCTACCTTGCCGGCCTGGTTGCGGGCGGAGCGGACGCCAGCGCGGGCAGCGATCCGTTCTACCGCACCAATCACATCATCCCTGCGCTCGGCGTCATCCTGTGCGAACTCGGCCGCGCGCTCCCGAAGCGCGTGGCCGAGCGGCTCAGCGATGTCCCGGGGTAACCCTAAGTCCTCGTCGTTATCCAGCGAATCGCGTCGCCGATGACTTCGTCGCGAGAGTATTCGTTGAAGATCTCGTGGTACAGACCGCCATAGATCTTCATCTGCCGGTCCTTCGATGAGGCGGCCGCGAAGAAACCGTAGGTGTCCTGCACGGAGACGAGCCCGTCATCCTCGCCGTGCATCATCAACACCGGGTAGGCGAAGCTCTTGACCCGCTCGCTGAACCATGCAACGCCCTCAAGCAACGCATAGACCAGCCCTGCGGAGAAGGACTTGCGGTTGAGTGGATCCAGGCCGTACCACTCCACGACCTCGGGCACGGAACACACCCCGCTGCCCAGCTCGTTGGGAAGCTGCATGTGCGGATCGAGCACGCGCGGGATGTCAGAGAGGAGGCGCTTGTTGTCCGCGGTCAGCGCGCCGCTGGTGACGATGCCGCGCAGCCCCTTGTCAGGGTACTTAACGCCATAGAGCGACACTGCGAAGCCGCCCATGCTGTGCCCCACCAGGAAGACGGGCTTCCCGGGGTTCTCCGCGAACGCCATGTCGACCACCACGTTCACGTCGTTGAGCATCTCGTTGTAGTCCGCGTAGTAGGCATTCTCCCCTTCCGAGCGCCCGTGCCCGCGATGGTCGAAGCGATACGTGCCGATGCCGGCCTGATGGAACAGGTCGGCCAGGTAATCGTAGCGCCCCTGGTGCTCGGCCAGCCCGTGCACGATGACAGCCACGCAGCGGTTGTCTTCGGCTACCTCTCGGTTCAGGTAGAGCTGGGTGCCGTCGAAGGACGAAATCGTCGTCATGAGTGTACCCTCCTCCGGAATAATCGGTGTTGTGCACCGCGGCACTATTCTCGCGCCAACGCGCTTGCCCTGCAACGTGGCCCGGAAGGACGTCATTTCATCCGGCCGCAGGTTTCATCGTGATGGAGGCGGTATCTGCCTCGCGCGCGGAACGGTGGTAAAATCGGGCAGGCGCGATCAACACGCTCAGCGAGCCTTTTCCTTTGGAGAATGGATGAAGACATACCAACGCAAGGCCAGGCAGTTCGGCTACCAACTGGCGATCCCGGATGACTGGTCGGCCTCCAGCATCGTCGACGCGCTGGCGCCGCTGCTGGATCGCACCCGGCGGCTGAGAGGCCGTTCGAGGAAGATGTCGGACGAAAGAACGCTGCTGGGGCCCCAGGGCCGATTCCTGCACATCCTGGCCACCCCGCTGCCGGACGCGGCGCCAGCGCCGACGATCGACGACACGAGGGCGTTCTTCGATGGCCTGGCCAGGCGACAGGGCCTGAAGCTGCTGGCATGGGGCCTGATTCCCGCCGCAGGTGCCGAGCACTTCTGGGCCATCTACGTCGCGCCTGCGGAGCGCGACAAGCCGGTCATCCGCATCTACAAGAAGTACTGCCTGTACGTCCGGCAGGTGGAGTACCTGTTGACGGCTGAGCTGTATGCCCTGCCCGAGGATGCCCGGCTGCCGGCCCGCCAGGAGCTGGATGACCGTGCCCGGGCCTACGACGACATCGTTCGATCCTTCAGCCCGCTGGGCGGCTGAGGGCCGCGGACCGGGCCCTGTGGGAGGGTGGTCGGGATGATCAAGATCAAACGCGTGTACGAGCCTGCGGGGCCGGAGGACGGCGTTCGCTTCCTCGTCGATCGGCTTTGGCCGCGCGGTATCAGGCGGGAGGCGCTGGAGATGACCGCCTGGCTGCGCGACGCCTCGCCCTCTACGGCGCTGCGCAATTGGTTCGGGCACGATCCGGCCAGGTGGGAGGAGTTCCTGGCGCGTTACTTTGCGGAGTTGGACGCTCATCCCGAGGCCTGGCGGCCGATCGTGGAGGCCGCGCAGCAGGGCGACGTCACGTTGATCTACGCGGCACGGGAAATGGCGCACAACAATGCGGTCGCGCTACGCACCTATCTGCTAGATCACGCCGGCGTCTGACGCAGGTGACACGTGTCGTTCAGCGACACCAGCGTAAACTCCCCGCGCTCGGCCTCGAACACGTTGAGCGCGCAGTTGTCCTGACGGACGCGCCAGAAGCGGTCGTTGCTCAGGCCCAGGATCGCGAGCAGCATGACGCGGTTGACCACGGTATGGCTGACCAGTACGATCGTCTGACCCGCGTGGTCGTCCGCCAGCGCGTGGATCGCAGCCATCGCGCGCTCGCGCAGGCGGGCCAGCGATTCGCCGTGCGGGATCTGCACGGTCTCGGGCGCTGTGTACCACGCGTGGACCAAGTCGGGCCAGGCCGCGCGGGCCTCGTCGGGCGTCAGGCCCTGCCAGTCGCCGTAGTCGATGTCGACCAGGCCCGGCAGGCGCAGCACGGGCAGGCCGGCCGGCGCGGCGATCGCCTCTGCGGTGACCATCGCGCGGCTGAGCGGGCTGGCGTAAACCTCATCCGGCCGCCACTGCCCGGCTACGCGGCGGCCGGTGGCCGCGGCCTGGGCCAGGCCGGTGGCGTTAAGTGGCACGTCGGCGCGACCGCGAAACCGCTCGACGCGATTCCACTCGGTCTGGCCGTGACGCACCAGGATGAATGTCGTTGGCATGCCGCGCCTCTCAGTAGATCTGCTGGGCGTCCCGAGGGAGCGATCGTACGTGGCGCAGATGCGCGGTCACGCGTTCGTCGTCGCCCTGCGGGTAGTCGAAGCCGAAGTGATCTGCGACGCCCCGCGCCGCGCTGCGAAATAGCTCGCCCATGGCGAACAGCGCGTCCCAGGTATGTTCTGCGTCGGCATAGGTGGCCCGCAGCATATCCCACCATTCGGGCGCCAGGTAGCGCTTGAGGTAC
>CAZMIS010000202.1:0-7861 GCA_964566325.1 uncultured Anaerolineales bacterium | reverse complement strand
GGCAGTGGCTGCCGCGCGCAAGCTGCGCCGCATCAACAGCACCATCGAGATCGACCATCTCGTCGCAGATGTCAACCCGGACAACATCCTCCAGCTGACTCAGGATGCCGACGTCGTGCTGGACGGGACGGACAACTTCGCCACTCGCTATCTGATCAACGATGCCTGCGTCAAGCTGGGCAAGCCCTGGGTCTACTGCGGCGTGCTGGCCTCGTACGGCATGACGCATACTGTCCGCCCGGGCGTCACCGCGTGCCTGCGCTGCATCATGGGCGAGATGCCTGCGCCGGGGACAGTCCAGACCTGCGACACTGCGGGCATCATCGGTCCGATCGTCGCGTTGATGGGCTCCATCGCCGCGGCTGAGGCGCTCAAGCTGCTCGTCGGCAGCGGCACGCTGAACGACGGCATGATCCACATCGACCTGTGGGATGGCAGCTTCGACAGCTTCGACCTGGGCGGGCCGCGGCCCGACTGCCCATCGTGCGGGCAGCGGCAGTTCGACTTCCTCAACCTGGAGGCCGGCACCCGGTTGACCTCCTTGTGCGGCCGCGATGCCGTCCAGGTGAACGTGGTGGGCGCCCGTGCGGATGTGCTTTCGCTGGCCGACCTGGCCCGGCGGCTCGAGGCCGCGGGCGCCACGGACATCCGCCAGGGCGACTTCCTGCTGCGCGCGATCGTCGATGGCCACGAGATCACCCTCTTTACCGATGGCCGCGCCATCATCAAGGGCACGCAGGACGAGGCCGAAGCTGCGACGCTCTATGCGCGCTACATCGGAGTGTGAGTTGGCTGTAACGAACGCGTCAGCGATCGGCCTGTATCGCTTCTCTCCTGCCCATCTCCCCGCGCTGGTCGCATTTCTCAACGTTGCCCTTGCCGGGCACCGGCATTACGCGGCGATCACCCCCGCGGACTTTGCCGAGCGCGTGCTGGTGCGGCCGCAATTCGACGCCGCGGGCCTGATCCTGGCCCTGGACGGGGAGCGCGTGGCCGGCGCGGTGCACGCGATCAAGCCGCCGCTCGTCGCGACAGCGGATTGGACGGCTGAGGTCCGCCACCACATCGCCTGGCTGGCCGTGGACCCGGCCTATCGCCGTCATCAGGTGGGACAGCGCCTGCTGAGCGCGGCCGAGGACTACCTGTACTACTGCCCGGTCTACTTCGCGGCGCAGAACGCGCCCTTCTACGGGATCCTCGAACGTCTCTGGGCGCCGTGGTATGGGTCGACGGAGCGCATGGGGGTGAGCGCGGTCAACGATAAGGAGCTGGTCGCCTGGCTGGGCAAGCGCGGTTATCACGTGACCCGGCCGGGCGACGTCACCATGTCGACCGCGCTGGAGACCCACGAGCGGCCGCCGGATCCGGGCATGGCGGAGCGCGGGCTGCGCATCGTGCCGGTGGACGAGGGCTCGCCGTGGTCGGGCGATGAGCCGGGCGTTCAACTGCGCACCTGGGGCAGCAACGGCGGCCGCCGCTACAAGGGGTTGGTCGTAGCCGACGGGAACCGGGCGGTGGGCAGCGTCGTGTGGTATCCGATGCCGCAGCCGGCGATCGCAGCACTGGCATGGATCGGCATCGAACGCCAGTACCGCGGGCTGCGCTTCGGCTCGTACCTGCTGGACCTGGCGCTTGCAGAGATGGCGCAGCAGGGCTATGCGTCGGTCGAGGTGCACACTCACACCGGCGAGAGCCCGGAGGCGTATGCGTTGTTTCGCCGCCGCGGCTTCCAGGTGATCGACTACTGGGTCAACCTGGTCAAGACCTGAATGCTGCGCGCAGGCCGGCTCGTCGAGCCGGTGGGGTGAGGGTGCCTGGGATCGGGTGTCATACCGTCAGCGCGGTAAACCAGGACGACGGTAACGCGAGATGGGCTGGCTCATCCTCTTGCTGCGGCGATATGCTACGATCGAGGATTTGACAAATATACGCCATTGGCGTACTGTGGAGTACGCCATTGGCGTATGAATCCGAAGGCCTACCTGGAGCTGTGCACAATGGCGGTGTTCTTTGAGACATCGGTATTCACTCGCCGAGTGATCGAGCTTTTGTCGGATGATGAGTATGCCGAGTTGCAGGGGGTCCTGGTGGCGAGTCCCGATGTGGGAGCTGTCATCGCGGGCAGTGGGGGATTGCGCAAGGTCAGATGGGGAGCTCACGGTCGCGGTAAGCGCAGCGGGGTGCGCGTCATCTACTATCACTTGTTCAGTCGTGATCGATTCTACATGCTGTTGATCTACGGTAAGAACGAGCAGGACGACCTTTCCCCCGAGCAACTGCGCATGCTGAAGAAGGCGGTGGAGGCGATATGGTCATGAACGACCAACTGTTTGCAGAGCTCATGGCAAGCGTCGAAGAGGCTGGCCGGATCGCACGCGGGGAAGCTGCGCCAACGCGGACCTTCGAGGTGGAGCGCGAGTCCCTGGATGTCACGGGTATCCGTGAAGGCTATAAACTGTCCCAAACCCGATTTGCGGCGTTGCTGGGGATCAGTGTCAAGACACTGCGAAACTGGGAGCAAGGACGGCGCGCGCCGGTGGGACCAGCGCGTGTGCTGTTGATGGTCGCAGCCAAGCATCCCGATGCGGTCTGGGACGTTGTGCGCGAGGCAGGCCTCAACGGAGCATAGATCCGAGACACCAAGGCATCGTTCGCGATGATTTGACTTATGAACGCCAACGGTTATAATCGGCGTCACTTGAATGACCCAAAGCGTTGATCGGGACGAGTAAGCGGCGCACAGGCGCCAGAGACGGCAGGCCATCGGCTGTAAGCCTGCCTCGTCATCAGCCCGCCGAAAACCCCCCGAGAGTGAGCGCCTCAAATCCGGCCGCCGGCCATCGCATGATGCAGGGCCGACCGGGGAGTGTATGGCGCTTCGAGTGGCCTCGTTACGGCCGGCAAAGATGACCCCCGCGTCACATCGACGGGAGGGTCGATATTGGGTGGAACCGCGAAGCCCCTCGCCCCAACGGCGAGGGGCTATTTTTGTGCTTCGCACACTGCGCCACCAAGTGGGAGAGAGACCATGCAAGTCCTGAAATTCGGCGGCACGTCCGTCAACGACGCTAAGGCGATCGCCCAGGTCGCGGCCATCGTGGCCGATCATTTGCGCATCGACCGCCAGGTCGTGGTCGTCACGTCGGCCATGCGCGGCGTCACCGATCTGTTGATCAACACCGCCAACGCGGCCGCGCAGGGCGACCGGCAGGCCTACCGTGACGCGCGCATGGCCCTGATCGCGCGCCACCGCGATGCATCCGAGGCGCTGATCGCTGACCTTGACGAGCTGTCGACCATCCAGGCGCACATCGATGAGCGCGTGCGGGAGTTCGAGCGGCTGTGCATGGCCGTCGCAATCCTGGGCGAGTTGACGGATCGTGGCCTGGCCGTCATCTCCGGGCTGGGCGAGCGGCTGATGGCGCCGATCCTGGCCGCAGCGGTGCGCAGCCGGGGCGTCGAGGCCGAGGCAGTGGACGCGGGCGAGTTGATCGTCACCGACGACAACTACGCCTCGGCCGCGCCCGACATGGATGCGACCCGGGCCGCGACGCGTGCCCGGTTGGCGCCCCTGCTGGAGCGGGGCATCATCCCCGTGGTCACCGGCTTTGTCGCCGCGACGCCGTCTGGCGTGCCGACCGTCCTCGGCCGCGGCGGCTCGGACTACTCCGCGGCCATCCTCGCCGCGGCCCTGGACGCGGACGAGATTCAGATCTGGACCGACGTGGACGGCGTGTTGACCGCGGACCCGCGCATCGTGGCAGGCGCACGCCCGCTGCGCGAGCTGACCTACGGTGAAGCCGCCGAACTGGCCTACTTCGGCGCGAAGGTGCTGCATCCCAAGACGATGCTCCCCGCCATCGATCTGGGCATCCCCATCAGCGTGCGGAACACCTTCAATCCGGCCTTCCCGGGCACGCGCGTCGTGCCGAAGTCCTTCAACGGCGGCACGGTCAAGGCGCTGACCGTCATCCGGGGCCTGGCGCTCGTCACCGTCGCGGGCAGGGGCATGATGGGCGTGCCGGGCATTGCTGCGCGCACCTTTGCGGCCGTCGCGCAGCGCAACGCCAACGTGCTGATGATCTCCCAGGCCTCCTCCGAGCAGAGCATCTGCTTCGTAGTGCCCGAGGGCGATGCTGAGGGCGTGCGGGCCGCGCTGGCGGCTGCGTTCGGAGAGGAGATCCGGCGCAGGCTGATCGACCGGGTGGCCGTCGAGCCGGAGATCGTCATCGTCGCGGTGGTCGGTGAGGGCATGCGCGGCACGCCGGGCATCGCGGCCAGGCTCTTCTCCGCGCTTGGCGAACGAAGCGTCAACGTCATCGCGGTCGCGCAAGGTTCGTCCGAGACCAACATCTCGTTGGCGCTTGCGTCGCAGGATGCCGACAACGGCATCCGCTACATCCACGATGCCTTCGGACTGGGAGGAGCATGAAACGCGTTTCGCTGATCATCTTCGGCGCCGGCAAGGTCGGCCGTGTGCTGCTGAGGCAGATCCTCGAGTCTGCATCCCTGCACGCCGACATCGTCGCCCTGGCCCATACGTGGTGAAACGGAGTAAGATCGAATGAACGGTGCACCATCCTCCAAGATTAAGGTCGGCATCCTGGCCGCCACCGGCGCGGTGGGCCAGCGCTTCGTGCAGCTCCTGGCGGAACATCCGTGGTTCGAGATCGCGGCGCTGACCGCGTCGGACCGCTCGCTGGGCAAGCCGTATGCACAGGCCGCCAAGTGGATCATCCGCGGGGGCATGCCCGACCACGTTGCGGACATGCCGCTCCTGGCCACCGATCCAACCGCCATCGATCCCGAAGTGCGCCTGCTCTTCTCTGCGCTGCCCGGCGGCAACGCGGGAGAAGTGGAGGTCGCGTTCGCCGATGCCGGCTTCGCCGTATGCTCCAATGCATCGGCCCATCGGATGGACCCCGACGTGCCGCTGCTGATCCCGGATGTCAACCCGGAGCACACCGCGTTGATCGCGGTCCAGCGCCGGCGCCGGGCGGAGGCAGGCAAGCGCGCGGGCTTCATCGTGACGAATCCCAACTGCACCAGCACCCACCTCGTGTGTGCGCTCAAGCCGCTGCACGATGCCTTCGGGTTGGCCGCGGTCAATGTGGTGACGATGCAGGCTCTCTCGGGCGCGGGCTACCCGGGCGTCTCCGCACTGGACATCCTGGACAACGTGGTGCCGTACATCCCCGGGGAAGAGGAGAAGATCGAGAGCGAGCCGGGCAAGCTGCTGGGCGAGATAGAGGGGGAATCGATCCGCCGGGCGGATTTTGTCGTGAGCGCCCAGGCGAACCGCGTCGCGGTCCGCAACGGGCATATCGAGGCGGTCAGCGTCAAGCTGTGCCGGCACGCAAGCCTGGAACAAGTGGCGGAGGCGCTGGCGTCGTATGAGGGGCTGCCGCAGCGCTGGGGACTGCCGTCCGCACCCCGGCCCGCGATCATCGTGCACCCGGAGCCGGATCGTCCTCAGCCCAGGCTCGACCGCCTGGCCGGCAAGGGAATGGCCACGAGCATCGGCCGGCTGCGCACCGACCCGATCTTCGACTTCAAGTTCGTGGTGTTGGGACACAACACCATCCGTGGCGCGGCGGGCGGCGCACTGCTCAACGCCGAGCTCCTGCAGGCGCAGGGTTGGCTCGTCTGAGCCGGTGACATAAGGATGATGGAATCGATGGACCTTCGCTCTCTCTACGATGTTTTCGGTGACATGGTGATCTATCGGAACCTGAACCCGGTGGATCCCCGCATGCCGCGTTACGATCAGGCCTGGCGCGAGATGGGCGCGGGAAGTCCCATCCCGCCCCGTAAGCTCGACATGGCCTATGCGGCTGCCCTGGCGTGGCTGCTCCAGCGCGGCCGGGCGAGCATCGCGCCGGCAGAGCCTCCCTTCGCTGAGATCGTCTATATCGGCGATACGATGCTGAACGATGGCGGCGCGTTCCGCAACCTCCAACAGCACACGGGCCTGCCGGGCTGGTGCTTCATCGGCTCGGAGAAGGACGAGCTCCCACAGATGAAGGACGAAGGCGGATTCTTCCAGGCCAACCGCTGGACCGCGTTGGCGCCGTTCTTCGAGCAGATCGGTGGGCAGGGCGCGCACCTGGACGCGCGCACGCTGGCGGTCGTCGACGTCGACAAGACCGCGCTCGGCGCGCGCGGTCGCAACGACAAGTCGATCGACCACGCGCGGGTGGCTGCGATCGAGGCAACGCTGCACGATGCGATCGGCGCCAGCTTTCGGGCGGACGAGTTCCGCCGGGCATACGGCACCCTCAACGTGCCCCGGTATCACGTGTTCACGGCCGATAACCAGGATAACATCGCTTACATCTGCATGATGCTGAGCGCCGGCGCGGCCGACCTGGAGAGCCTGGTGGAGGAGATCGACCGCGGCACGATGGCGGACTTTCTGGACTTCATGCGCCGCATGGACCCGGCTGCCGACCGGCTGCCACCTTCGGTCGCGGCGCTGCACAGCGACATCTACCGGCGCACGCTCGACGGCGACCTGACGCCCTTCAAGGCCTTTCGCCATCGCGAGTACCGTGAGACGGTCGAGCGCATGGGGCATCTTCCCGACGACGCGCCCCTCGCACAGCGGCTGGTCGAAGAGATCTGCATCACGCGCGAGGTGCTGGACGCCTGTGACTGGCTCCGCGGCCGCGGCTGCTGGATGGTGGCACTGTCAGACAAGCCGGATGAGGCTACGGCACCCGAGGCGGCGCTGGCGAGCCAGGGCTATCTGCCGCTGCACCGCACCCGGACGCACGTAATCGGGCAGGCGTTGGCCGTCCCCGCGGTGTAGGTTGCCTGTCGTGCCTCTATCAGCACAACAGGCGATCGGCGTCAGTTCTGATTAGCGCGCGCTATCAGATGCTGCTATAATCGGCCTATCGCATCCCCGGAGGAACGGTTGGACCAGACCACGCCTCAGTTGCGCTGCAGCGTCGGCGTCACCGCCTATAACGAAGAGGCGAACATCGGCCGGCTGCTGGATGCCTTGCTGAGCCAGCAACTGCACGTCGTCGACATCAGTGAGATCATCGTCGTCGCCAGTGGCTGCACGGATAATACGATCCCGATCGTCGAGTCTTTCGTCGCGCGCGAGCCGCGCGTCCGCCTGTTCGTGCAACCGAAGCGCGAGGGCAAGACCGCGGCCGTCAACGTGTTTCTGAGCAACGCGGTCGAGGATATCTGCGTGCTCGAGAGCGGCGACACCATCCCGCATCCGGACGCGGTCGAGCACATGGTGCGCATGTTCGCGGATCCGGCCGTCGGCATGACGGGCGCGCACAAGACCCCGGTGAATACGCCCGACCACATCGTCGGGTTGTTCACCCATCTGCGGCTGCGGCTGGAGCACCAGCTCTGCCTCGAGATTCCGAGGCTGGGCGAGATGATCGCGTTCCGCAAGGTGTTCGACCACATCCCGACGGACGTGGCGATGGACGAAGCGTTTGTGGAAGCGCTCGTCGTGCAGCGCGGCCTTCAGGTGCGGTATGCGCCCGAGGCGATCGTCTATAATACGGGTCCCGACTCTGTCAAGGACTTCGTCCGCCAGCGCCGGCGCAATCACGCGGGCCACCTCTACCTCAAGTCCAAGTACGGTTACGCGGTCTCCAGCATCCAGAACACGCGCGTCGCAAAGATCGCGCTGAAGGAGATCTGGGGCGCCGTGCGTCTGGTCTGGACGCTGTTCGTGCTCGCGGTGCTCGAAGTCTGGTCCCGCCTGTTGGGTTGGTACGACTTCGCCATCAAGAAGGATCGCCATGTCGTATGGGACATGGCGTGGTCGCAAAAGGCGGATGTGGAGGCTGAGCGCGCTCAGACGGCCGCAGCCGACGACGTCCGTTCC
>CAZMIS010000201.1:0-7863 GCA_964566325.1 uncultured Anaerolineales bacterium | reverse complement strand
GCCCGTCCTGACGCCCACAAGGGGCTATGCTACAGCGCATCGAATCAGCCTTGACGCACTGCCCGGATTCGTACGGAGCAACTGCGGGGACCTGTCACCGGGTGGTGCGGGTCCCCGCTTTACGTTAACCGCCGGCGAACGCGCGGCGCATCCATGCCAGGGCAGCGGCCGCAATCGGCTCCGGGTCGAGCACGTACTGCATCCCGAGCTCGGCCGCCACGAAGCCGCGATAGCCAGACGCCTCGAGCGCGGCCACGAACGGCGCGAAGTCGATCGTGCCGGCTCCCGGGACCAGGTGCGAATCCGCGGACCCATCGTTGTCGTCGAGATCGACGTGCCCGAGCAGCGGTCCGAGCTTCTCGACCCCCTCTGCCAGGTCCTCCCCGTTCACGTGCAGATGCCCCGTGTCGAGCAGGATCCCCAGCTGGGGATCGCCGATCTCCCGCACCATGCGCAGGCCGTCATCGAGCGTCAGGATCTGGTTGGACTCGTACCGGTGAGCGGGCTCGATGTAGAGCCGCAGGCCCGTGCCCCGCATGTACTCCAGGATCTCCGTGATGCTGCGGCGCAGGCACTCCCAGCCCAGCTCCGGCGGCTCGTCGAGCAGGCTCATGCTCGCACACACGTGCACCGACGGCGCGCCGAGCAACAGCGCGTTGTCCACGTTGTCCATGATGTAACGCACGCTGTCGCGGCGCACCTTCTCATTGGACGAGGCGAGAAGAGACGGGTAGCGGAACTGGGCCGGGACGATGTGACAGACCACCATGCCATACCCGGCCAGGAGATCCCGGATCTCGGACAACTGGCTGTGCAGATCCTGCCGGTACATGTGCGGCCGGCCGCCCCACACCGCGATCCCGTCGTAGCCCAGCCGCCCCAGGCTCCGGATGGCGGTCTGCAGGGAGTAATTGCTGTAGATGAACGACTGCAGCGCGAATTTCATGCGACACCTGCCGTGGGCCCGGCGGGCCGGCTGGACGCGTAGCGGCCGTGCTCGAATGCGGTATCGAACATGGCCACGATGTTTTCGGGCGGCACGTTGGCCTGGATGTTGTGCACCTGGTTGAAGACGAACCCACCGCCCGGCGCCAGGATGTCGATCTGGCGGCGGACGTGGTCGGCCACCTCGCCGGGGGTGGCGTGCGGCAGGATGTGCTGGGTGTCCGCGCCGCCGCCCCAGAAGACCAGGTCGCGGCCGAACTCCCGCTTGAGCCGGGCCGGATCCATGCCCGCGGCCGAGATCTGCACCGGGTTGAGGATATCGACGCCGGCCTCGATCAGGTCGGGGATGAGCGGATAGACGCCCCCGCAGCAATGCAGGAACACGGGCAGCCCGCTGCGCGCCTTGATGAACTGCCACACCTGTTGTTGGTACGGCTTGACGAGCCGGCGGTACATGCGCGGAGAGAGCTGCGGGCCGGCCTGCGTGCCCAGGTCATCGCCCACCTGCACGATGTCAATGAACTCGCCCACCGCATCGAGGTAGCGCGCCAAGACGTCGCACGCGCAATCCGCCAGCCGGCGCAACAGCGCCTCGGCCAGGACGGGCTGCCCGGCCAGGTCCTCCATGAATCGCTGCCACCCGCGCGCGGACTGGGCGCGCTCGTAGAGGTTGACCCCCGTCAGACCCAGGATGGCCTTGTCGGTGGACGCGCGCAGCTGCCTGGCCTCCGCGGCCAACCACTCCAGCTCGAGATCGGAGATGGATGGGGGCTCCCACGCCTCGATCTCCGCCACCGTGGTGGCCTCGGCCAGCGGGTGATACACCGGCTCGTAGTAGAGCCCACCGGCGGGCATACGGTAGAGGAGCTGGCCCGCGTCGTCCCGGATCTCGAACCCGCCGTCTTCGCGCGGCAGCTGCTCGAGCCCATCGGGGACGAGCGCAGGGGAACCGTCCGGCAGCGTCCAGGACTTCCAGCGCGGCCGGATCGGGTCGAGCCCGATCACGGCGCGCGGGAGGGGCACGGCGTCGATGTGGAAGCGTTCGACGATGGACATCTCCGGCTGGGCCAGTTGCTGCATGATGTCGTACATCATGGTCTGGCCGTCCCCGATGCCCAGGTGCGCCTTCAGCCGGTTGTACGCGATGGCCTGGATGCCGGTCGACCGCATGCCGCCCAGGTCGATCGGCACGCGGTCGGGCTCCTGGTGCCGGAGCGCCGCCAGGACCCGGTCCCTCGACGAGACGACGCTCATGCCATGCCGGCCAGGTTCAGCTCGTCGGCACGGTGGCAGGCCACATAGTGGCCCGGCGTGATCTCCCGGTACACAGGCGCCTCGGTCTTGCACCGGTCGATGCAGTACGTGCAGCGCGGGTGGAAGTAGCATCCCGACGGCGGGTTCGCAGGACTCGCGACCTCGCCCGGCAGCTCGACGTTGCCCGTCTTGATCCGCGGGTCGGCCACGGGCAGCGCCGCAAGCAGCGCCGCGGTGTACGGATGCCGGGGCCGTTCGAACAGCTCGTGCGAGGTGGCGGTCTCCACGATCTTGCCGACATACATGACGGTGACGCGATCGCAGATGTGCTTGACCACGCTCAGGTTGTGCGACACGAACAGGTAGGTCAGGTTCAGCCGCTTCTGCAGGTCCAGCAGCAGGTTGAGCGTCTGCGCCTGAACCGAGACGTCGAGCGCGGAGACGGGCTCATCCGCAACGACCAGACGCGGATTGAGGGCCAGGGCGCGCGCGATGCCGATGCGCTGGCGCTGCCCGCCGCTGAACGCGTGCGGGAACCGCTGCATGAACTCGGGCCGCAGGCCCACGAGGCGCAGCAGTTCGGCCACTCGCTCCTCGCGCTGCCGGCGGTTGCGCATCCCGTCGATGAGCAGCGGCTCGCCGACGATGTCGAACAGCGTCATGCGGGGGTTCAGCGAACCGTAGGGGTCCTGGAAGATCATCTGCATCTGCGACCGCAGCGGCTTGAGCTGCTCCCGATTCAGGGTCGCGAGGTCGACCACGTTGCCATCTTCCGTTCGAAAGAGCATCTGCCCCGAGGTCGGATCGATCGCGCGCAGGATGCAGCGGGAGGCCGTGGTCTTGCCGCAGCCGCTCTCGCCCACCAGCCCCAGCGTCTCCCCCTCGTTGATGAAGAAACTGATGTCATCGACAGCCCGCACGTTTCCGACCGTCTTGCGGAAGAAACCCTTGCGGATCGGGAAGTACTTGCGCAGCAGCTTGACGTCAAGCAGCGGCTGAGACTCAGTCTTCATCATGCCGTCACACTCACTTCCTGGTACAGGAAACAGCTGACCAGCTGCCCGCCCACACCCTGTGGGACGCCCACCATCGGTGGGCCGCCCACACCCTGTGCGACGCCCACAGGCAACAACGCCGGGGTTGCCTTGTCGCAGATCCCGGGCATGAACTTCTCGCAGCGCGGGTAGAAGGGACAACCGACCGGCCGGTTGAAGGGATGCGGAATCGTGCCCTTGATCGTGGGCAGGTCCTGCCGCGGCGCCGTTTCGATGCTGGGGATCGATTCCAGCAGCGCCCGGGTGTAGGGATGCTTGGGATTGTGGAAGATGTTGTCCACCGGCCCCTGTTCCATCACCAGGCCCAGGTACATCACCGTCACGAAGTCGGCCATCTGCGCGATGACGCCGAGATCGTGCGTGATGAAGATGATGGCCGAGTTGCGCTCCGCCTGGAGGCGGCGCAGCAGGCGCAGCACCTGCGCCTGGGTCGTCACGTCGACGGCCGTGGTGGGTTCGTCTGCGATCAGGATCAACGGGTTGCACGAGAGCGCCATGGCGATCATGGCGCGCTGGCGCAGGCCGCCGCTCAGCTGCCACGAGTACGCGTCCAGCCGTTGCTCGGCCGCGGGGATCCCCACGTCCTTGAGCTGCTGCAACGCGATCTTGCGCGCCTCCCGCTCATTGACGTCGCGGTGCAGCCGGATCGCTTCGATGATCTGGTCGCCCACCGTGTGCACGGGACTGAATGCGGCCATCGGCTCCTGCGGAATCAGCGCGATCTGCCCGCCGCGCACGTCCCGCATCTCCGCGCCCCGGGCATCCAGCTTCGCCAGGTCGACGACCTCGGTCCCGCCACCCTTAGTTGGGCGGCGCAACAGCATCTCGCCGCTGACGATGCGCCCCGGCGGCTCGACGATGCGCAGCAGCGCCTTCATCGTGACGCTCTTGCCGCAGCCACTTTCGCCGACGATACCGAAGACCTGTCCCGGATGGACGTCCAGCGAGATGCCGTCGACCGCCTTGACCACCCCTTCATCCATGAAGAAGTGGACCTTGAGATCCCGGATTGAAAGTAGGGGTTCGGCTTGTGGGTTCATATGCATCGGCTTATCTGCCGCCTCAGTGGCTGTAGGGATCGGCGGCGTCACGCAGGCCATCGCCGACGAGGTTGAATGCCAACACGGCGATGATCACCATGAGGCCGGGCAACAGCAACCAGGATGCCTGCGCAACCGTCTGGATGTTCTGGGCTTCCTGCAACAACACGCCCCAGCTGATGGCGGGCGGGCGAATGCCGAGGCCCAGGAAGCTCAGCGACGTTTCGTTGATGATCATCACCGGAATGGCCAGGGTGCTGGTAGCAATGATGTGGCTCATGAAGGCCGGCACCATGTGGCGGGTGATGATCCGGAACCGGCTGGCGCCCGACAGCTCGGCGGCCAGCACGAAATCCTCCTCACGCAGCGAGAGGAAGCGGCCGCGCACTTCGCGCCCCAGCGTGGTCCACCCGATGAACGCCAGGATGATGGTGATCGCAAAGAAGACCTTGGTCGGAGGCCACTGGCGAGGCAGCGCCGCGGTCATGGCCAGCCAGATCGGGATGGTCGGCAGCGACTGCAGGATCTCGATCACCCGTTGGATGATCATGTCCGCGAGGCCCCCGAAGTAGCCGGACACGCCGCCCAGCAGGACGCCCAGGACCACGCTCAGCAGCACCGCAATCAGGCCGACGGTCATCGAGGTGCGGGTCCCGTAAACAAGACGCGACCACACATCGCGGCCCAATCGATCGGTTCCCAGCAGGTAGAAACCCTCTGCCTGCTCGGGGTCGGACAAACCGAAGAGGTGAACGTCCGTCTTGAACAGACCCAGGACGTCATACTCGAAGCCTTTGGCGAACAAGCGGACGCCGATACGAGTCTCCGGATCGACCGTCCATTTCATGCGCAGCGTGACCGGATCGCGCTGGCCCTCCAGCGCGGGCACGGACATGAAGTTGCCATCGCGAAAGAACGCGATCCCCTGGGGCGGAATGAATAAAAGCCTCGCGGTCGTCTTCTCCGGATCCTGGGTGGCAAAGAAGCCGGGAACCAGCACGATCACGTAGAAGAAGATGAGCAAGATGCCGCTGAGGACCGCCAGCTTATTCTTGCGGAAGCGCCACCAGACGAGCTTCCAGTTCGGTGCAACCGAGACGCGGTCCTCGGCCTTCGAAGTCACTTCCACTGTTGAGGCGGTTGGGAGAGCTTCGGCCATGCTAGTTCCCTCCCTCCATGCGAATCCGTGGGTCGGCAACCGCCAGCAACACATCCGAGATGAGCGTGCCGATGATCGTCAGGAGACAGTAGATCAGCAGGATGCTGCCTGCCAGGTACATGTCCTGCTGCTGCAGGGCCCGCAGCAGCAATGGGCCGATGTTGGGGATGTTCATGACTGTGGCAACAATCAGGCTGCCGGAAAAGAGCTGTGGAAGATACCAGCCGATCGTGCTAATCAGGGGATTGAACGCCAGGCGGACCGGGTACTTCATCACCAGGCGCCACTCGGACAGACCCTTGGCCCGCGCGGTGATCACATATTGCTTGTTGAGCTCGTCCAGCAGGTTCGCGCGCATGACGCGGGTCAGGCGGGCCGTGCCGGCGACGCCGAGCACGATGGCGGGCACCCAGATGTGTTTCAGCAGGTCCACGACGCGGGCCCAGCTCCACCGCGCCTGGACGTACTCAGGTGAGAAGAGACCCGTGATGCTGATGCCGAGCTTGTCGAAAGCGAACCACATGAGGACCAGGGCCAACATGAAGTTCGGTATGGCAACGCCGACGTAGTTCAGTATGGTGAAGAAGTAATCCAGCAATGAGTTCGGGTGGGTCGCCGAATAGATGCCTGCGGGAATTGCGATGATCCAGGTGATCACGAAGGCGAACAGGGCCAGCGCGATCGTGAGCAGCAGGCGCTCGCCGATCAGCTCGGAGTTGGACCGCTGGTATTCGAGGGAGCGCCCCAGGTCCCCGTGCAGGAGGCCATCCATCCAGCGTCCGTACTGAACCATGAAGGGCTGGTCCACCCCGAACTGCACCTTGAGGGCCTCCACCGTGGCATCGTCCATCGAAGAGCCCGAAGCGGCCAGGGTCGAGATGTAGCTGGTGAGGAAGTCGCCCGGCGGCGCCTGCACGAGGCCGAACACGATGATCGAGAAGAGCAGGATCAGCACCGGCAGCAGCAACAAGCGTTGGATGATATATCTGAACATCGCTACGATCCCTTCTCCGCTGGAGGGGAAGAGGGTAATCGCAGGAGCAGGATGGCTGCTCCTGCGACTGATTCAGGCCGTCGTGATGTCCCTCCGGAAGAGGGTCCACGGGGCAACACGGCTTCCCGAGGCGGGAAGCGGGCGCCGGGCCTGGGTGAAGCTCCCGGCGCCACAGGGTCGTTACTTGGCGAAGAACCACATCTCGGGCTTGCCGTTGCCCGGGGTGCGCAGCGCCCAGTCCTTGGTCAGGTTCTCGGGCACGTTGCGCAGGTTGGCATTGACGACGGCCACGCCCTGATCCGTGGCGGTCAGGCCGACGGTGCCGATGTCATACAGGTTATCGACCCAGATCGTGAAAATCTCCTTCGCGATCTCGGCCTGGCGTTCGGGGTTGGCGGCCTTGGCCTCGTCCTGCAGCTCGACGATCTTCTTCCAGGGATCCGGCGGCTCGACGCCTTCCTTGCCGCCGGTGTCGTACCAGGTCTTGAAGAGCGGCCCGTAGGTCAGGTTGCCGTAGACCCCGGGGCGCAGGTCAAACTTGGTCGATCCGCTGAACATCGTGCCCGCGGAGTCCTGGTTCCAGACTTCGGCCTGGAGCTCGTTCGCCTGCCGCATCTGGAAGTGCAGGTCGCGCTCGCGGGTCTGGAGGTCGACCCAGATGCCCACCTTCTTCAGGTCGGCGGTGACCAACTCGGCAACGGGGACATACGCACCGATCGCCGGCACCGCGGAGAGCTCGAAGCCGACGCGCTTGCCGCTCGGCAGCAGGCGGAAGCCTTCGGCGTCACGCTGCGTGTATCCCAGTGCATCCAGCAGCGCGTTCGCCTGGTCGGGATCGTACTCGGTGTACTTGTAAGCCACCTCATCGCCGGGGTACCAGGGATGGCCCGGCTTGATGATGCCGTGACGCGGCTCGCCAGTGCCCAGGAAGATCGATTCCTGGATCTCGGGGCGGTTGATCGCGTAGGAGACCGCCTTGCGGAAGTCCAACTGCGACCACATTGCCGTCAACTCAGGATCGCCCTGGTAGGTCAGGTTGAAGACGACGCCGGCCTCTTCACCGCCGGTACTGGACCAGAGGAAGATCTTGTACTTGCCGGACTTCTGCTCTTCTTCCTTGAAGACCGGGTAGTTGGCCAGCTGAATGTGGCGTTCCTGCTCGTCGAGCTCACCCGCGATGGCCGCCAGGTTCAGGGCGGCAACGTCTGCGAAGAACTTGACCTGCACCTCATCGATGTACGGGAGCTGATTGCCCTCCTGGTCCACGCCGAAGTAGTACGGGTTCCGCTCCATGAGGAAGATCTGCTCGCTGTAGCGGTTCTTCGCCACCCAGGCCGTCAGCACGGGGCGCTCGGGATTGTCGAACTGATCCTGCTTGAGGTAGAACAGCTCGCCCCAGGTCTTGACGCCGGCGTC
>CAZMIS010000200.1:0-7869 GCA_964566325.1 uncultured Anaerolineales bacterium | reverse complement strand
CTCCTCCGGCGAAGATCCCCCGGCCGAAGGCACCGACTTGCAGGCCGCCCTGGCGACCAGCGAGAAGGGCCGCGAGATCCCCTTCTACGTCGGCCCCAACGCGGGGGGCACGGGGAATGCCTGGGCGTCGCGGCAGATGCTGGCGTTTGTCGCCGCGGTGCCCCCGTTGGAGTCCGCCGCCTGTGAACTGGCCGCCCTGCGCCAGCGCGTGATCCAGGAGATAATCACAGGCCGTTGCGATGCGCGGATCTTCGTCCATCCTGGCTCCCAGCTGCGCCAGGGAGATGATGGACCAGACAGTGGAACGGTATTTGGGACCGTATCCCGGCCCTGGATTGACCCAGAATCCCTGGGCGTCCATTTGGCTGAGGATCGTTGCGATGGGTGCTGCTGCGTGTGCGGCACGGCGCGCGTCGGTGAGCTGTGGTGAGTCGGGCGGGAGGTCCAGCAGGTCGCGCAGCGCCAGGTAGCGGACACCCGGCGCGTCACTCCCGAGCAGCCACGGCAGGGGATCGCCCCTGAGTTGCGTTGGCATGAACATGGATCCTCCTGGTGAGAACCTCAGCACTGCAGGCGCCAGGACCGGGTGAACTCGCGTGCGGCGTGGGCCGGGATGCCGGCATTGCGTTGGCGGCCGGCAACACTCTCACCACGACTTCACTTTCACTCTAGCACTGACACAGCGCGGGCGCAAGTGGCAACTTCCACCGACGATATGGTACACTACCGGACGACCCGGGCAGATCTCGTTACCCGGAATTGATGGCGAGGTTTGCCATGCGGCCCTCACGGCTCATGATCCTGCTTCTGATCCTGCTGGCGTTCTGGCAGATGTCACACTACGAACCCCTGTTGCCCGAGCAGATGGCCACCCACTTCGATGGCGCGGGCGTGGCCGACGGCTGGTCGTCCAGGGGAGGGTTCCTCCTGACGAACATGGTCATGGTAGCCGGCTTTGGGCTGCTCTTCGCGGGCATCACGACCCTCATCCAGAGGGTGCCGAACGCGTACATCAACCTGCCAAACAAGGAGTACTGGCTGGCGCCCGAACGGCGGACAGCCACGCTGGAGTGGATCAGCCGGCAGATGGAATGGTTCGGCGCCGCGACCCTGGCACTGCTCCTGGGAATGACGCAACTGACGATCCGGGCCAATCTAACCGGAAGCGGCACGCTGGGCAGCGCCTTCTGGCTGCTCTTCGGCGGCTATATGCTCTACATGATTGCCTGGCTGGTGGCTCTGATTCGCAAGTCCTATGCGCGGGTTCCCCGGCAGGAGGGCGCCTGATCCCGCAGGATGACGCAGGTGAAGGACCCGCACAGTCTGCACCCCGCCGATCCGCGGCCAGCCGTTGGCGGCCGCTCAATCTGCCGGCTGCGGTGTCGTAAATGCGCTGAGCTCGCCCTGGATGCCCTGACCCAGTTCCCGGAGGCGCATCGCCCGCTCCTGCAAGGCCAGGTCCTCCGCTGCCGTGGGCTCCCACCGGGGCACCGGCGCTGGCCTTCCCTCGTCGTCGATGGCCACGAACACCATCATGCAGCTCGTCTTCTCCTCGTAGGCCCCATATCGCGGGTCGCGGGAGTAGACGTTGACTGCCACCGACATGCTGGTGCGGCCTGTCTGGATGAGCCGCGAGCGGACCTCTACGATGTGGCCGATCGGCACCGGTTTCTCAAACGTGATGCCGCTGACGGAGATCGTGACGCACGGCCGTCCGCTCCAGCCGACTGCGCATGTGCCCGCGCCCTCGTCCATCCATTTCATCATCGAGCCGCCGTGCACGTTGCCGAGCAGGTTCCTGTGCTCGACACCGGCCAGAAAGCGCATCGTGAACTCCCGGTCCTGACCTGGCATGTGCTCACCCTCCTCGCTGGATCACATGCATTATACATCTTGTCCGATCGCGTGTGACACGGTAGACTGCGTTCCAGGCACGCACGCGGGCTGGCTGGGAACCGGCAGCCGGCCGCGAGCGTCCATGATACGTGCGTGCGGCGGCCTCACCGGATCTTCGCACGGAGGAGTGTCCATCGTGTCCCATATCGAGACCATTCGAGACCTGGCGGACAAGCCGGAGGAACTCGAGCTGGCCTACCGGCAAGCGGTGCGTGACGGCACCGAGGAGGCCTTTACAGAGGCGATCGAGGCGGGGTACGCTGAGGCGGGCAGTAACGTGCTCCTGGCGGCGTGGCACTTCCGCCTGGCCCACGCCGTCGAGCAGGTCAGGGGACGCATCGTGGCCTGGGGCTGGGCGCTGCCGCTGGGCGTGCTGAACGGCCTGCTTCTGTGGCTGCTGTCCGACGATCAGCGCTTCCGGATCCAGATGACGAACCCCCTGACCGGCTTTCCGGTCTACCTCATGCCGGCCGTGCTCCTGCTCGCAGTGCCGGTCAGCGCAGTGGTGATGTCGCTCTTTCTGACGTTCGCGGGCCGCGGCCGGCCCGGACGCACCGCAGTGGCGGCTGTCGTGCTGGCGGTTGCCGCAGCCTATGTTCTCCTCCTCTTCCGCCAGATCTGGCCCAGGCCCTTCCAGGACCAGTTCCTCGGGCTGATGGTGATGCACCTGGGGCTGCTGGCCTGGGCCGGGGTCGGCTTCACGGCCCTGGCACGCGGCGACGGCGAGGAGCACCGCTTCGCGTTCCTGGCCAAGTCCATGGAGGCGTTCGTCGTGGCCGGCCTGCTCGCGATCGCCGGCGGCCTGTTTACGGCCATCACGATCGGCCTGTTCAACGCACTCGACATCCAGCCGCCCGATGTGGTATTCCGCCTCTTCTACGCGGGCGGGGGTGGGCTGATCGCGATCCTTGCGGTGGCGCTGGTGTACGATCCCCTCGTTGCGCCCGCGCGGCAGAGGTTCGACGAGGGGCTGAGCAAGCTGTTTGCCCTGCTGATGCGCCTGCTGCTGCCCCTGACGGTGGTCGTGTTGCTGGTCTACCTCGCGTTCATCCCATTCAACTGGCGTGAGCCGTTCGAGAATCGCGATGTGCTGGTCATCTACAACGCGATGCTCTTCGCCGTGATCGCACTCCTGGCCGGCGTGACGCCGGTGCGCAGCGGCGAGCTGGGGGAAAAGGGCGATAGGTGGTTGCGACGCGGCGTCATTGCGTTGGCTGCACTGGCGTTGATCGTCAGCGTCTATGCGCTGGCCGCGATCGTGTATCGGACCGCGAACGACCGCATCACGCCGAACCGGCTGCTCTTCATCGGCTGGAATCTCGTCAACATCGCCGTCCTCGCGATCCTGTTGGCTCGCCAGGCGCGCGCCGGAAGGACGTACTGGGTTCCGGCCATGCACCGCACCTTCGCCGCCGCCGCCATGCTGTACCTGGCCTGGGCCGTGGCAGGCCTGCTGGTGACGCCGTGGCTGTTCCGGGGCGACCCGCGCGTTGCAGCCGGGCTGCCGCGTACCATCCAGACGATCCTCTACGAGCGGCCGGAGCCGATCCTGCTCAAATGCCCTGCGAGCCCACACGTCTACCTGCTCGAGCGCGGCCAGAAGCGCTGGATCAAAGACATCGCCACGCTCACTGCCGAGGGCTATCGCTGGTCCGACGTCCAGACGGTGTCACCGTGCGCTGACCTGCGCGCGGTGCCCGACGGCGTGCCGATTCCCCCGGACGCGGGTGCGCCGCCCGTGCCTTAAGCCCGCACCGGGCGGCCGTCATGGTCGCATGGGCGCTGATGCGATGGAGCGTCGCCGCACCCGCACGTGCGCGTGCGGCGACACTCGTGCTATACTCCCGCAGCAATGACTCGCCAACGCCTCGTCCTGATCGCACTGGTTCTCTTCATCGTTGCGCTTGCGCTGCGGCTCGCGGGCCTGGACGCGTTCCTGACGCCCGATGAGAATCTGTGGGCCGCGCGTACGGCGCATTTCGTCACTGCCCTTGGCGCCCGCGATTGGGCTGGCACCAACCTCACCGGACATCCCGGCGTCACGACCATGTGGGCGGGTGCGCTGGGGCTGTTGGCCAAGTGGCTCCTCGCGCCGTCGCCGGCGGCGAACGGCCTGCTGGCGTCTGCCGCAGAACTGGCCGCGCGTACTGCGAACCTGGCGTACCTGCCGTGGCTGCGCCTCCCCGTTGCCGTGCTCTGCGCGGCCGCGATCGTCGCGTCGTATCTGCTCGCGCGGCGACTCTTTCCCGAGCGCACCGCGCTGCTGGGTGCGGGGCTGCTCCTCTCCGATCCGTTCCTGCTCGCGCACGGCCGCCTGCTACAGATGGACGGGCTGGTGGCTGCGTTCATCACCATATCGTGGCTGGCGCTGATCGTCGCGCTGCGCACGCGGCAGCGTGGCTTCTTCGTCCTCGGCGGGCTGAGCATCGGCGCCGCGGTCCTGACCAAGTCGCCCGCACTGGTCATGGGACCGCTGATGCTCCTGGCGATCGTGGGGGCGCGTCTCCTGCGGCCCATGCCTCAGGCGGCAGAGGGCAGCGGTCCGGTCCGCGCCGGACGGGCCGCCGGCCTCCTCCGCGATCTGTTGTGGACGGGCGTTCCCTTCGTTTCGATCCTCTTTCTGCTCTGGCCCGCGCTGTGGACTGCGCCGGCGGAGACGCTCGGCGGCGTCTGGGGCCTGATGACGGCCTACGGCGGCGGCGAGCACGAGTTGGGCAGCTACTGGCTTGGCCGGCCCGTGGCGGAGCCGGGCGCGCTCTTCTATGCCGCAACGCTGGCCCTGCGCACCACGCCGGTGACGTCGATCGGCCTGCTGCTGGCGCTGTCCGCGTTCGTGCTCCCGGGCCGGGGACAGTGGCGCGGCACAGCCGGCATGTTGCTCGCCTTCGTGCTGTGGTACGGCTTCATGATCACGGTCGGCGCCAAGAAGTTCGATCGTTACCTGCTGCCGGTCTTCGGCGCGGTCGACCTGCTCGCGGCCTGGGGCTGGACAAGCGCCGCGAGGTGGGCCGCCGGACAGCTCCGGGGCCGCGGCACCCCGCGGGGCGCCGCCATCGCGTCGGTTGCAGGGGCGGCACTGCTGGTGGGGATCCAGGCAGTGACCGCGCTGGCCGCGCGACCAAGTTACCTGACGGCCTACAATCCCCTGGCCGGGGGCGCGACCGCGGCCAGCCGCGTGATGCTGGTCGGCTGGGGCGAGGGATTGGAGGACGCGGCGGCCTACCTGAATGAGGCGCCAGAGTCCGAGGACGGCCGCGCGGCCGCGTGGTACGGCAAGAACGTCTTCGGTGCGTTCTACCGCGGGACCAGCTTCGACCTCTACTACGACACGCCGCTGGCTGCGGACCTCTACGAGCGGGATGTCGACTGGGTGGTGACCTACGCCAACCAGGAGCAGCGCGGCCTGGTGGATCCATCAGTCAGGTCGTTGCTCGGCGCGCCGCTGCACACGGTGACGCACGATGGTGTCGCCCTGGCCCGGGTGTATGCCTGGCCCAAGCCGTTCGAGCACACCGGTGACCGGCAGATCGGCGACGGGCTGCGACTTGTGGGATGGCACGTGGGCGAGCACGATCGCCACGTGGGTGCGCTGCCGGTGACGCTCTTCTGGGATGAGGTCGAACTGGCGGCTGTTCCGGAGGCGCGCGTGGTGATCTGGATCAAGGACGCAGCCGGAGAGGTATGGGCGTTCGAGGAGCGGCTTGCTGCCGGAGATCAGCAGGGCGGCGCCCCGCTGACCGGTGACTGGCCGGGCGTACCGGTCGCCTCGCAATCGATCGTCCTGCGGCCGCCGGTCGGCCTGAGCCCGGGACCGTATCGGATCGAGGTCGCGCCGTTCGGGGGCAGCGCGAGCGAGCTGGCAGTGATCGGGATCGCGGAGACGCGCGCGGACGAGGTGGCGTCGCTCGGGCGGGAGACGATCAATCCCGCGGCAGAGGTGCGATTCGGCGACGCAGTCCGTCTGCTTGGCGCGACGGTGGATGCGGCCGGTGACACGTGGACCGCGGACCTGGTCTGGGAATGGCTCGCCGCGCCCGCGGCGCAGCAGCACTACTTCATCCATGTAGTCGACCCGGAGGGGGCGATCGTGGCCCAGCAGGACGGCGTCCTGCCCCCGGCCGGCAGCCCGGGCGACCTGGCGCGGCAGCGCATCCGCGTTGCGCTGCCACAGGGCTCGCCTGAGTCCGCCCGGGTCTACGTGGGGGTCTACCGGCCGGAGGACGGGGTGCGGCTGCCATTGACGGTGGACGGCGCGCCCATCCCCGACGGCCGCCACCTGCTCCTGACGGTGCCCTGACGGACGGGGCCGGGAAGAGCAGCCTCGGCGTCTGGATCTTATCGCCTCCATGCGCGGCGACGTGCAACCTGCGCCCGCTGCAATGCGTATCCTCAGTCAGAAACCCCTGAGAGGCAGGCCACACGCATGGAAAAGCACGTCCTCATCATCGGCGCGGGCATTGCAGGGTTGTCGGCAGGCTGCTACGCGGCAATGAACGGCTACCGCACCACCATCTTCGAGCTGCACGATCTCCCCGGCGGCCTCTGCACTGCCTGGGAGCGTGAAGGCTACATCTTCGACGGCTGCATCCATTACCTGTTCGGCTCCGGACCGGGCCAGCCCTTCCACCGCATGTGGGAGGAACTCGGCGCGGTGCAGGGCCGCCCCATGATCAACCACGATGAGTACCAGCGCCTCACGGACGGTCAGCATACCCTGATCGTCTACACCGACCCGGACCGGCTGCAGGAACACATGACGGCCATTTCACCCGAGGACGCCGCGCTCATCCGCCGGTTCTGCGACGGCGTGCGCCAGTTCACCCGCTTCGACATGTCGGCCATGTATCGCATGCCGCGGTCACTGATGAAGGGACTCGACTGGCGCGACTTCGGCATGGCGATGATGCCCTTCCTCCTGCCGATGATGAAGTGGGCGACCGTGTCGGCCGGCGAGTTCGCGGCGCGCTTCCGGCATCCGTTCCTCCGCCGCGCGGTGGCGCAGATGTTCTCGTGGGAGGAGGCGCCCGTGATGATGGGCCTGTCCCTGCTGGCCTACATGCACACGGGCAACGCCGGGTTCCCCGCGGGCGGCTCGCTGGCCTTTGCGCGGGCCATCGAGAAGCGTTTCATCGGGCTGGGCGGAGAGATCCGCTACAAGGCGCAGGTCGAGAAGATCCTGGTGGAAAACGGCAGGGCGACCGGCGTCCGGCTGTACAACGACGAGGAGCACCGCGGGGACGCGGTCATCTCCGCGTGTGACGGCCGGGGGACCCTCTTCGACATGCTGGACGGCCAGTTCGTCGACCGGCAGATCCGCCGGATGTACGACGGCCACCTGCCCATGCACAGCATGATGCAGATCTCACTGGGGGTGAAACGTGACCTGTCGGCCGAGCCCCACTGGGTGACGCACCTGCTGGACGAGCCGGTGCTGGTCGCGGGTGAGCCACGGTCGGAGATCGGCGTCAAGCATTACTGCTTCGACGCATCCCTCGCACCCGCCGGCCACTCGGTGCTCGAGGCGATCGTCCGGACCGACTACGCGTACTGGCAGCGCATCTATGGCCGGCGACCCTACGACGAGGAGCAGCGCCAGGTGTCGGCCATCCTGCGCGAGCACCTGGAGCGCTGGCATGAGGGCATCTGCAGCGACATCGAGGTGGTCGATGAGGCCACGCCGCTGAGCTACGAGCGCTACACCGGGAACTGGATGGGCTCCACCTGTGGCTGGCTGATGACCAAGGAAACCATGCCGATGCTGATCAAGGGCGTCACGAAGACCTTGCCCGGGCTGGGACAGTTCTACATGGCAGGCCAGTGGGTCGAGCCCGGCGGCAGCGTACCGCTGGCGGCCGCCTCGGGCAAGAATGCCATCCAGCTCCTCTGTGCGGCGGACGGGAAGAAGTTCGTCGCGACCGCGCCGTAGTGCGGTGCACATGCTGCATAAAACTGCCGTCGGGCCTTGCGCCCGAC
>CAZMIS010000199.1:0-7926 GCA_964566325.1 uncultured Anaerolineales bacterium | reverse complement strand
CTCGAGCATTGGTACGCCCACGTTCGGCGGCCCTTCTTCGAGGGGCAGGAACTGGGCAGCCTCGTCTATGCCGGCGCGATGGCCAGGCTCTCGTCCGCGAAGGAAGAGCGCACCGCGCGCCTCGCAGCCATGGCAGCGAAGGCGAAAGCTTCCATCGGGCGGTACGCAGACAGCCAGCCCTCCGATGCCGGCAAGCGGGAGTTCGCCGGGGCGATGGACGCGCTCGGCGGGCTGTTCGCGGGCGGGCCCGCGGAGGACGTCGCCGAGGCGCCGCGGAGCAGCTTCCTCGAGGCCACCCGGACGCAGATGCAGGGCGGAGGCCAGAAGTACGTCGACTTCATCAAGAGCATGCCCACCGAGACAGCGCTCGCGGGAACCCGCTGGCTGCAGACGGTCGTCGACGACTTTGGCCGGCACGCGCAGGAGCTCATGCCGTCGCTTAACCTGTTTTCGAAATAGCGAATCAAACGCATTCATCGTAAGGAGATCGTCGATGGGCAAGTTGTTCGGCACTGACGGGATCAGGGGCGAAGCCAACCGTCATCCCATGAATTCAGCCATTGCCTTCTCGGTCGGACAGGCACTCACCTATCTGCTCAAGAAGCCCAACCACAGTCCCAGGATCATCATCGGGAAGGACACCCGGATTTCGGGCTACATGCTCGAAAGCTCCCTCGAGGCAGGCATCACGTCCATGGGAGGCATCTCGTACCTCGTGGGCGTGCTGCCCACCCCCGGCATTGCCTTCATCACGCACAGCATGCGCGCGGAAGCAGGCATCGTCGTCTCGGCCTCCCACAATCCCTACGAGGACAACGGGATCAAGATCTTCGCGGGGAGCGGCTACAAGCTGTCGGACAAGCAGGAGGAGGAGATCGAGAAGCTGATCCTCGACGGCAATCTGCCCGACCTGGTGCCGCATGCGTCGGGGATGGGACGCGCCTACCGCCTGGAGGATGTCCGCGGCCGCTACATCGTCTTTCTGAAGAACGCCTTCCCGCGCACACTGAGCATGGAAGGGATGAAGATCGTCCTCGACGTCGCCAACGGGGCCTCGTACCGCGTAGCGCCGGAAGCGTTCTTTGAGTTGGGCGCGGACGTCGAGGTCATCCACGACGAGCCCAACGGCTTCAACATCAACGACAACTGTGGGTCGCAGTACACCGACGACCTCAGGCGCCGCGTGGTCGAGACGGGCGCGGCGATCGGGCTCGCGTTCGACGGCGATGCCGACCGCCTGATTGCGGTCGACGAAAAGGGTCACGAGATCACCGGGGATCAGATTCTCATCATCTGCGCGAAGGCCATGAAGGAGGCGGGCACGCTGGCCAACGACCTGCTCGTCACCACGGTCATGAGCAATCTCGGCCTCGTCATGGCCTGCCAGAAGTACGGCTTCAAGCACCATGCGTCCAAGGTCGGCGACCGCTACGTACTCGAGGACATGCAGCGCTTAGGCAGCGTGCTCGGCGGCGAGGATTCGGGCCACGTAATCTTCCTCGACCATCACACGACCGGCGACGGCATCCTGACCGCCATGCAGCTGATTTCCGTCATGGTGAAGACAGGCAAACCGCTTTCCGAGCTGGCCAAGGCCATGGACGTGTTCCCCCAGAAGCTCCTCAACGTGCCGGTGAACCGCAAGCCGGAGCTCTCCACCGTGCCTGAGGTGACGGCGGCAATTCGCCAGGCCGAGGCAGAACTGGGGCAGAGCGGCCGCGTGCTGGTGCGCTACTCAGGGACTCAGAACGTGTGCCGCGTCATGATCGAGGGCCCCACCGTCGAACTGACCGAGAAGTACTGCAATCAGATTGCCGACATCGTCCGTTCCGCGCTGGCATGATACTGAAGGGATGCATACGACATGTCGATCAGGGTTTACATCACGGACAACTTCGAGCGCATGAGCGACACGGCCGCCGAGATCGTGGTTCAGGAGCTGACCGGCCTGCTCGCGCGAAAGGATGAGGCAGTCCTGGGCCTGGCCACGGGCAACTCGCCAACCGGGATCTACAAGCGCCTGGCCGCGGCTGCGAATGCCGGCGCATTCGATTCCACTCGTGTTCGCAGCTTCAACCTCGATGAGTATGTGGGTCTGCCCGGGGAGAACGCGCAGCAGCGCCTGCTTCATCCCGAGAGCTACAGCTACTTCATGATCCGCGAGCTCTTCGGCCTGCTCAAGCGCCCGTTTGCCGAGACCAGCGTGCCCTACGGGTCGCTGATCGACCAGGTCCGCATGGCGCAGGAGCTCGACGCGCATCCGGCCGATTGGCGGGAGCTGGGCGACGACGCCGGAAGATCCATCGTGATCGATCCCCATGCCGCGTCGGAGTACCTGGCATGGATCCGCAACGAGGTCCTCCATGGCTACGAGCGCAAAATCGCGCGCGCCGGCGGCATCGATCTCCAGATCATCGGCGTCGGCGGGAAGGGCCACGTCGCCTTCCACGAATCGGGCATTCCCTTCGAGGGGAGCCGGGTCCTGCTCGTGAAGCTTGACGACAACACAGTGACCAATGCGGTCATCGACGGCCACTTCCGGGCCAAGGAGGACAGCCCGCACTACGCGACCAGCATGGGCGCGGAGCTGGTCTACGAGGCACGCACCGTTCTGCTGGTGGCCAGCGGCCAACGCAAGGCCGGGCCGGTCGCGCGCTCATTGACCGAGGATCCGACGCCCCATGTGCCGATTTCCTACGGCCAGACGTATGCCCGCCGCGGCGGTAACCTCATCTACGTACTGGATAAGGCGGCAGCCCAGGATCTCCTCGGACACGAGGATGCGCTTGCGCGGCGAGGAGTCGTGGTGACCGCCGTAAGCTGAGTGCTCTGTCGGTCCTTTGATCGCGCTGCCGGAGCCCTGCTCCGGCGCGGCAGGAAGCACAGCCGTGAACCTCGAAGAGGCAATCGTAGCCTACATCCGGCAGCGGGGACCCGTCACAGGGCTGGAGCTGAGAGAATCGTTCGATGACGACAGCCTGGTCCTGTGGCAGACCTGCCTCCGTTCCGACGCGCTCGTCACCCAGCGCGTCGGGACGCGCTACCTGAGGCTGGATCGCCGGGTGGACGGATACGCGCGTCTCTCCCCTTCGATCCTGCGGGCGTTCCTCTCCTATTCGGTGACGGGATTGGCCGCCGACCCCGATGCGGTCGCAGGCCGCGCTCGTGAACTGGCCTCCCACTTCGCGGCGGTGAGCCAGGCAAAGAGCGACCTCGCCCTCAGTATCGTCACGGAGATCAGGCAGCAGCTCGGCAGCCTGTGGGACGACGCCCTGCCCGTCTGCGTCATCATTGCAGGCGACATCGTCTACGATATGGCGCACGACGTGCCCCGACCGGAGCAGAGCACCGGCGAGCTGGTGAAGGGATCGGACATCGACCTGGTCGTCGTCGTCGGGGATGACGTGCCGGACGAATTCATCGCCCAGCTCGACCACGCCATCTACGGCCAGAAGTACATCACCCTGACCTCCCCGCATCTGCGGGAGGAGATAGATTATGTCATCAAGCGGATGAGCAAGGTTCGGGAGCAGCTGCAGTTCGATAGTTTCAGGCACATGGTCGCCTGCAAGATCCTGGAGGAAGGCCACCTGCTGTACGGGAGCGACGCCCTCTACGCCGCGATCAAAGCATTGCTCGAGGAATATGGGGTTACACGGAAGCTCGATGAGCTGCGAAAGCACGCCGAGCGCTTCGGTTCGAACGCGGAGGAGTACCTGCTGCATGCCGATCCGGCACACGCCAGGAGCGAGAGCCTGCACCTCTTCTACCCATCCGAAGAGACGGAGGAGTTTGAGTACGATGCCGGCTGGAGCCATGCGGCAGGGGCCCGCTCTCGCCGGGCTACCGCACACCTCCTCTGAGCGCCGCGCTGCAGGCGAGACCGTGCAGGCAGGACACATGAGGGGCAGATGAGTCGCTGGATCTCCAGATTAGGCCAGTGGAAGTGGCTGCGGCCCGGGATGGGGGTCAAGCGCTGGATCCTCTTGCTTGCCGGCGGACTCCTGTTCCTGGGCCTGGCCGCGATCAGGCTGCCGCGTACTGCAGCCCCGTGGCGCTTCTTCGAGCGATTCCCCGCGTTGCCGCTGCATCCGGCGGTAGCGATCGCCCTGCTCGGCGCGGCGGGCCTTGGTCTGGTCGCCCTTGCCGTCTACGGGCTGAATCACACCCTTCTCTCGGCCTACCGCCGCGGCGACCAGGGGGACGTAGTTGAGGTCGTCTATCGTCACCGGCGCCGGCAACGGGGGCCAAAGGTGGTGGCCATCGGCGGCGGTCACGGACTGAACACCCTCCTGCGCGGCCTGAAGGAACACACGGACCACATCACGGCGATCGTCACCGTGGCAGACGACGGCGGGTCCAGCGGCCGGCTGCGCCGCGACCTCGGCATGTTACCGCCAGGCGACTTTCGCGATTGCATCGCCGCGTTGTCGGATGCCGAGAAACTCACCACCGATCTCTTCCAGTACCGGTTCGCGAACGACACCGCGCTCGACGGCCACAGCTTCGGCAACCTGTATCTCACCGCCATGACCGCGATCACGGGCAGCTTCGAGTCCGCGTTGGAGGAATCGAGCCGCGTCCTGGCCGTGCGGGGACAGGTCATGCCTTCTACCCTGATGCCCGTGATGCTGGCGGCCGAGGTGCTGGCGGCCGGCGAGACGCGTGCGGAGCAGGTGCGCGGCCAGTCCCTGATCGCGCACGCCGAAGGCCGGATCCAACGCGTCTACCTGCAGCCCGAGGATGCGCCGGCCTTCCCCAAGGCCATCCGCGCGCTCTTGCAGGCAGACCTGATCGTCATCGGGCCGGGCAGCCTGTACACCAGCGTGCTGCCCAATCTCCTCGTCCACGATCTGTGCGAGGCGGTCCGATCTGCGTCTGCGCTGAAGGTGTATGTCTGCAACGTCGCCACACAGGTGGGCGAGACGGCCGGCTACGATGTCCAGGATCACGTCGACGCCCTGACGGGCCACGTCGGACAGGACGTCTTCTCCGTCGTTCTTGCGAACGGCAACCTGCCCCCCGACGTCTCGCCTGGCGGCGGCGCGGAGTGGGTGCGCCCGCCGCGAACGCGCTCGCCAGCCGCCTACAGGCTCGTCCTGGCCGACCTGGTCGACCGGGCGAGTCCCTGGCGCCACGATCCGCACAAACTCGCGGACGCCCTCGTAGCGTTGATCGCTGACTGAGGCTATTATCTTGCCGTCTCCCGCGTCATGCGATGAGATGGAGTTCGGGTCGCGGAGATTGCGTTCGACGATCCACTGCTGTCGGCAGCCCCACCGCCGGCGTTACCTTCGAATTGGTCGCCATCGGCAAGATCTTCCTTAGCGTCCTGCCCTGCCCTGCCTTCGTCACTGCATCCCACAAACGCAAAGACCGCCCACATGGACGGTCTTTACATCTCTTCCCCTCAGTGCCGACGGGGGGATTTGAACCCCCACGCCCGATGGGCAGCAGATCCTAAGTCTGCAGCGTCTGCCATTCCGCCACGTCGGCTGACCACGAACGACTTGATTCGTGCCCTCGATTCACCTGAGCCGCCCGATGCGTGCCTCGAACCGGCCTGAACCAGTCACATCAGGCGAATCAAGCGAATCACGGCCCTTGCCGGATCGTACCCCCGATTCTGTCGGCCCGTAGGCCTGCCGCCATCTATCTCGGGCGCCTCTCGGCGCCCGGCCTTGCCTGGCCTGGCGGGTGTGACCCGCCTTCACCGGCTCGGCTGCGATGAGACCGAACAGCCGGGCGACCACGCAGGGTCGCCCCTACACAGTCAGCCCATTTGCCCGGCCCACTCACCTTGCTCCCGGCTGTACGCTCGCCTGGCCGGCCGCATCGCTGCGAGCCGCCGGTGGGCTCTTACCCCACCGTTTCAGCCCTCACGGCTGAAACGAGACGAGGTCTCGGTTCAGCTTCGCGGGTTTGCTTTCTGTTGCGGTTGTAGTCGCCCGGCCGTCACCGTCCGGGCGCCCCCACTTACTGTTTCGTGGGGCAGCTGTTCCACGCACGCCTTTCAGCGGCGCAGATGGGAGTCGGGAAGTTCCTCCCCAGGGTCGAGCCCTGAGGCGGCGGCTCTCCGGCAAGTATGGTTATTGTAGCCTTTGCGCGAGGGGGTGTCAAAAAGGGGTCCGCGGCGGCCTACCCGGCCTCCGCAATCTCCATGAGCGCATCCAGGTCGACGAGGACGACCTTGCCGCGGCGCGTGTGGATCAGCTCGTCCCGGCGGAACTTGCTCATCACCCGGATGGCAGTCTCGACGGTGGTGCCGGTCATGTCCGCCACGTCCTGCCGCGTTAGGGGCATCTCGATGACCCGGCCGTCGGGCGTGTCCGCGCCCGCGGTCTGGCCCAGCTTGATCAACGTGCGTGCGATGCGTTGTTCCACGCGCTCGACCGCCAGGCTGCGGATCTGCTCCGCCGAGCTGCGCAGGCGGATTCCCATGTCGTTGATGACGGTGAGCGCGAAGACGGGGAAACGGTAGACGAGGGTCAGACAATCGTTGCGGGAAATCACCAGGAGCGTGCAATCCTCGATGGCCTGCGCGGTGCCGGGATAGCCGATGCCGTCGAAGACGCCCACGCTGCCCAGCAGCTGCCCCGGGCCGACCACGCGCAGAACCACATCCTTGCCGTCGGTCGAGTGGCGCAGCACCTTGACCTTGCCCGACTTGACCACGTACAGGGTGCGCGGCGCTTCGCCCTCCAGAAAGATGTAGTCGTCCTTCTGGTACTGGCGTTCGCTGAAAAGATCGACGACCTTTTCCCAGTCCCTGTCGGACAGGCCGGCAAACACCGGCAGTGCGCTGAGGATCTCGCGCCGGTCCATCAGGGTCTCCGGGAAAATGGGTGCAATATGATGCAGGTCATAGACAGGGGGATTATAGCACGCAGGGCCCAGAGCGGCAATTTGTGGGGGCTGGCTCCCTGCGGGAGCCACGATTGAAGATTGAGAATTGAAAATTGAAGATTGAGGGCCGCCGGCGAAACCGAGCGAAGCCTCAACCTTCAATCTTCAATCCGTAATCGTCAATCAATAGTCTTCAATCGTCAATCGTCAATTGTCAATCAGTAATCTTCAATCTGTGATCTTCAATCTTCAATCGTCCGCCGTGACGACGTACGTCTTGCCCTCGAACACCACGGTCACGCGGTCGCCGAGCGCCAGGTAGCGGCCGATGCCGGGGTGCTCCGCCAGGAGCGCGAAGTAGCGCGCGCTGCCGAACACGATCGACTCGGGCTTCATCTTCTTCGCGTCGAACGCAGTGTCGACCCAGACCCCGTCCTGCAGGGTGAAGGTCTTGTCTGCCACCTGGCGCACCGTCTCGACGGACGGCGCCTCCGCGGCAGTCTCAGACTCGCGCAGCGCAGCGTCGCTCTGCGCCTTCGAGACCGCGGCCTCGCCGGACCGGCCGGCATCCGGCGCCATGGCCGACGGTGCAGCCGCGCCCCCACCGCCAATTCCCGGAAGGATCGGCGTACCCGGGCCGCCAAACACGGTCCCGGGAACGGGGCCGGCCGTCATGGGCTCCTCGACGAGGAACGACGTGTAGGGCGTCACGATGCCGTGCTTGATTCCCAGGTCGGTCACTGCTTCGACCAGCTCCGCGCTTTCTCCCTTCAGCCGGATCTGTGTCAGCAGGTAGCCGATCTTGCGCTGGGCCCAGAGCCGGGGGATGAACTCGTTGCCGCCCCGCCCGACGAACTGCAGGCCTGCGTAGCGATAGGTGCGCGCGCCCGCATCGACCTCGCCCGACAGGCGCAGGGTGGCCGTCCCGCCCGTGCGATAGCGGCCGGCGATGACCAGCTGCGTGCCCCCGAACAGGTCGGGCAGCGGATAGGGATACATGTCCTCGACCTTCACGCCCGCGAACACGGCCTGCACGTCCACCAGCACCGGTGCGCTCACGGTGGCGTAGAAGCCGGACAC
>CAZMIS010000198.1:0-7931 GCA_964566325.1 uncultured Anaerolineales bacterium | reverse complement strand
CGATCCGGACCGCTTCTGGACCATTTACAGCACGGTGCTGCGGGCGCAGCTGGCAGCCGAGGCAGCGGTCAGGCCCGGCATGGCCGGATCTGAGGTCGACCAGGTCGCGCGCTCGGTCATTACCGAGGCTGGCTTCGGAGAGCACTTCGGCCACGGCCTGGGCCACGGCGTCGGCCGAGTCGTCCACGAGCAGCCGTCCCTTGGCAGGGTGTCGACCTCTATGCTGCGCGCAGGTATGGTGGCCACCGTCGAACCGGGCATCTACTTGCCTGGCTGGGGCGGCGTGCGCATCGAGGATATCGTCTTGATCACCGAAAACGGTGCAGAGGTCCTGACCGGCGCACCTAAGGACCCGATCATTTGAGCGTTATCAACCCGTAGTCCATCTGTGCAGGAGGGCAAGATGAACCGAACCGAACGTCCCTGGTACTTTTGGCCCCTTATTGCTTTCTTCGCTGGTCTTCTGATCGGTTGGCTGCTGATTGGCTGGGCGTTGTGGCCGGTGACCTGGACCAACGCATTGATCCAGGACTTGCGACCGGATCTCCGCAACGACTATGTCGCGATGGTGGCAGAGTCGTTCGCCCAGACACGCAACATCGATGTCGCGCGCGACCGTCTGTCCGGATGGGATGACGAGGCGCGTGCGAAGTTGTTCGATGAGGTGGGCACAGTACTGGCCGCTCGTGACCCTCAAGGCGCACGTAACCTGCAGGAGCTGGGCGCGGCCTTGGGCACGACGCGAGGGACCGGGCCGGAGCCCTCCCCGCAGGTGACGACCCAGCCCCAGCCCACGCCGACCAGCAGCACGCCTCCGACCGGGGGCGGGATCGACCTCGGTGACGTCTGCACGGCAGGGCTGTTCGTGCTGCTGGCGCTGGGTGCGCTGGTGGTGCTGATCGTGCTGTTCAATCGCTGGCGTCGATCTCAACGAGAGGGCGAAGAGCCGATGGAATCGCCCGACTTCGGTGAATCGGAACCTTCGATGTCGGTGTTGGCGGACCGTGAAAAGGAGCGCTGGCCTTCGACGCGTGAGTCTTGGTCTGAAGTCGAGCAGCGGCCGGTGGCGGGCTCCACCGCGCAGCCCCGCCGTTACTCTGACCTCGATGACGAGCGCGGGGCGCCCCAGGCTCCGGCAGTGCCCCTGGATCGCGGCGTGAGCTCCGTGCGGCCGGTCGGTCCGGTCCCGCGTGTCTCCGAGCACCAGCCGCCCAGCGACCACCGCGGTGCGCCGAAGCCGCCCGTAGCTGAGGAGCAGCCCAGCACGGAGATCGTCAAGCTCGACGAAAATGTGGCGGTCTACCAGATGGGCGAGCCCGACTATGACGAGGCATTCGACATCAACGACCCCAACGACGGCTATATGGGGCAGTATGGGCTGCAGCTTGTCGAGCCGTTCGGCAGGGATCGGGACCAGGCGGTCGCACTGCAGGTCTGGCTGTGGGACTCGAGCGATCCGTACACGCAAACCGCGGTGCTGATGAGCGAGGGCGCCTACAGAGACACCAGCATCCGGTCGCAGCACATGGGCGAGCATGAGATCATCGGCGTGCGCCCCGGGACCGAATTCGAGCTCAGCAGCCACCACCTGGTGTTGCGCGGGCGCGTGGAGAAGGCATCCTACGCGGAGATGGAGCCGGTCCGGGGCGTGTTTGCCGAACTGCACGTCAAGCTGACGATCTACCGCCGGGGCTAAGCTCCCCGGTCGCCGGTGCTCAGACCCGGGTCTCCGGGTCGAACAATCGCTGGTGTTCCAGGATCGCGAAGCGATCCGTCATGCCTGCGATGTAGTCACAAATGAATCGCTCCGGGGCGTCAGCCCCGGAGGCCATTCGTGCTTGAACCTCGCGAGGCAACTGGCGAGGTTCATCGCGATAGGCGTTGAACAGCGCGGTGAGCAGCTGGTTTGCCTTGTACGACATCCGCATGACGCGCGGGTGGCGATAGAAGGCCTTCATCAGGAAGGCCTTGAGCTCGTGATTGAGCTCGAGCAACTCCGCTGAGAACCGGGCGACGTTACGGCCGGCATTCCGGACACTCCCGACCGACTCAATCCGGTTCTCAACCAGGGCTTCGGTCGTGGCGTCGATGGCGTCCGTGATCTCGATGCCGATCAACCGCCGGATGGCGCGCGCTCGGGTCCGATCCTCCAGGCGACAGTCCGGCCGCAGATCAAGATCTGCCGCGGCTCTCCGCCAGATGCCCAGCCCGCGCACCTCCAGAAAGTCCAACAGCCCGCTGCGCAGGCCATCCTCAAGGTCGGCCGCATTGTACGCGATCTCATCCGCAAGATTGCTGATCTGGCACTCCAGCGTGCCGGCCTTTTCCGGCTCGTATCCGGCCGCATCGGTCACGTCGTAGTCGGTGTCGTGCTTCACGATGCCCTCGCGCACCTCGTACGTGAGGTTCAGGCCCGGGAACTCCTCGTACCGATCCTCCAGCAGCGTCAGGATGCGCATGGTCTGGCGTTGGTGATCGAATCCCCCGTGAGCCTGCATCAGTTGGTTCAGCGTCGCCTCGCCGGTATGGCCGAATGCCGGGTGGCCCACGTCGTGCGCGAGGCAGATGGCTTCGGTCAGGTCTTCGTTGGCGCCCAGCGCGCGGGCCAGGCTCCGGCCGATCTGGGCGACCTCGATCGTGTGCGTCAGCCGGTTCCGGTAGTGATCGCCTTCGTGATACACGAAGACCTGTGTCTTGTAATTGAGCCGGCGAAACGCCGCGGTGTGGATTACCCGATCGCGATCGCGTTGAAATGCGGTCCGATACGGAGGCTCGTCTTCGGGGTATGAGCGGCCGCGCGTGGCGCCACTGAGCGCCGCGTACGGCGCCAGCGTCTGCTCCTCGCGGGCTTCCAGCGCTTCTCTGCTCAGGTACACGGTGCACCTCCAGGGCGCTGCCTCACGCCTGCTCCTGCAGCCACGCCAGTTGGTCGGCCAGCGAGGCGAACTCCGTCAGGTCGAGTTCCTCGCACTGTGAGGTGGCGGACTGCGCACGTACGGCTGCGGTCAGTCGCTCGAGGTCGACGGGCGACAGATCCGGCACGCGTGCAACCGCGGAGCGGACGGTCACGGACGGCTGAACCCTCGTGCCGTTGTGCGGAGTGGGCGTGTCTTCGTCCTCCCGCGCCGGGTCGTGCGCTGCGAAGGTCACCAACGCCAGCCGCCCGTCGACCTTCTGCTTGGCGTAGATGCGGTGGCGCAACCTCGTGGGATGACCGGCGTCCCAGAAGCAGTACAGCTTCCACAGTCGTTCGCCGGGCTGTATCTCGAGCAAGTCCGCTTCGATCAGATCGGCCACCACTTCCTGTGCGCCCACCCCGCCGCAGCGGATTGATCTGTTCACGTCCATGGCAATTTACAGAGCAAGTCCCTTCTGATGATGGATGATGTGAGTTTACCCTGTGCCCTGAAAGCGTGTCAAGCCCTTGCGCCCGGTAACCGGAGCGCCCTGCGGCGGCCACTCGCAGCTGCTGCAGAGCGGCATCGCGGCCCTTAGAGCCGCAGCTTCAGCCGCTGGCCAATGCCGCCAGGCATCCCTGCACCGCGAAGGTTTGACCTGAGGTGCGGCGCAAGGCTATACTGGCGTCAGCCTTGACCGACACTCGCCTGAGCCGCTGAGCGAGTGCTTCCCGATCGTAGAAGGAGCCATGCGTGGCCGCTGCAATTCTCCTGGGACTCGACACAGACGAATTCCGTGGCCTGGTCAACCGATGCATCCATTGTGGCCTGTGTTTGCAGGCGTGCCCGACGTATGAGGTGTTCGGCACGGAGATGGACGCGCCGCGCGGGCGCATCGCGCTCATGCGCGCGGCCAGCGAAGGGAGAGTCGAACCCGAGGCCCTGCGTGATGGCTTTGCGCGCCACATCAACCTCTGCCTCTCGTGCCTCGCATGCCAGACCGCCTGCCCCTCGGGCGTCGAATACGCCAGGCTGATCGAGACGACGAAGGTCGCACTTGACGGCACGCGGCGCCGAAAGGCGCCGGAGCGCGTCATCCGCTGGCTGGCGTTGCGCCAGGCGATGCCTCACGTGGGCCGCCTCAAGGCAATGGCGCGCCTCCTCTTCGTGTACCAGAGGCTGGGGGTGCAGAAGGCCGTGCGCGGCCTGAACATCCTGCCCGGCCCGCTCAAGGCGATGGAGGCCATCCTGCCCCCGATCAAGCCCGTATACCGCGACTACGGCGCGCCGGCCCCGGCGATCGGTGCGCGGCGCGGCAAGGTCGCCTTCTTCATCGGCTGCATCCAGGAGGCGTTCCTGGCGCCGGCCAATGAAGCCTGCATCCGGGTCCTCCAGGTGAACGGCTATGAGGTGCACTTTCCCCGGGGCCAGACCTGTTGTGGCGCGGCCCAACTCCACATCGGCGAGATCGACCTGGCCCGGGAGCTGGCGCGCAAGAACATCGATGCCTTCCTGGCAGGTGACTACGAGGCCATCATCAACGATGCCGGCGGATGCGGTGCGACGCTGAGGCAGGAGTACGAGGAGCTGTTCCACGACGATCCCGCATACCGGGAGAAGGCTCGGTTGTTCAGCGCCAAAGTTCAGGACATCAGCGAGTTCCTCCTCGAGAACCTGAGCGAGCGGCCGCAGGGAGAGGTCAGAGCCCGCGTAACCTATTCTGACTCGTGTCACCTGCGCCACGCGCAGAAGATCGTGAAGCAGCCGCGGGCACTGCTGAGGTTGATCCCGGGACTGGAGCTCGTCGAACTGCGCCAGCCGGATCGCTGCTGCGGCAGCGCAGGCGTGTACAACATCGTCCACGCGGAGACGGCAGACCAGGTGCTCGACGCCAAGATGGCCGATATCGCAGCCACGGGAGCCGGCATCATCGCCACGAGCAACACCGGCTGCCACATGCAGCTCCTTGCCGGTGTGCGCAAGGCCGGGCTCAGCGCCCAGGTCCTGCACGTCGTGGAGCTGCTCGATCTCTCCTACCGCAACGGAGGGCAGTACCATGCGAACTAAGGCCGACCTCGCTGGTCTCGCAGCGTTGCTCGCACCCAACCAGCTGCTCACCCGTCCGATCGAGCTGCTCACCTATGAGGCGGATGCGAGCCTCGATCGCGGCACGCCGGACGCCGTGGTCCTGGCGCGGAGCACGGAGGAGGTGGTCAGGGTCGTGCAGTGGGCTGGGGTTTCAGGGGCGCCCGTGATCGCCCGCGGAGCAGGAACAGGGCTCTCCGGGGGCGCGGTGGCCGAACACGGCGGGCTGATCCTGTCCTTCTCACGCATGAACAAGATCCTGGAGTTCGATGAGGCGGGCCGCAGCGTGGTGGTGCAGCCGGGCGTCGTCAACCTGGTCCTTGACGAACATGTCAAGACGAAGGGCCTGTACTTCCCGCCCGACCCGGCGAGCGGCCGCACGGCAACGATCGGGGGGAACATCGCGGAGAACGCCGGCGGCCCACATTGTTTCAAGTACGGCGTGACCACCAACTACGTCACAGGAATCGAGGTTGTCCTGGCGGACGGCACCGTGGTTCGCCTGGGCGGGCGCGCGATGGACATCCCGGAGTACGACTTCGTGGGCCTGATGACCGGCAACGAGGGCACGCTGGGCATCATCACCGAGGCAAGCGCGCGCCTTCTGCGTAATGCTCCGGCCATCATGACTGCACTGGCGGCCTTCGATTCGGTCGAGGCAGCGGGCCGGGCGGTCTCGGCCGTGATCAAGCGCGGGCTGGTGCCGGCCACGATGGAGATGATGGACCGCAAGATCATGGGCATCCTGGAGGACTACGCGCATGCCGGGCTGCCGGTGCACGCGGGTGCTGCGCTCATCATCGAAGCCGATGGCTACGAAGGCAGCGTCGGGCCGCAGATGGACGAGATTGCGGCGATCCTGCGCCAGCACGATGCCCGCGAGATCCGCATCGCGCAGACGGCAGAGGAGCGGGACAAGATCTGGTACGGGCGCAAGAGCGCGGCGGGCGCCATGGCGCGGCTGGCGCCGGCGTACTACCTGGTGGACGGCACCGTGCCCCGCTCTGTGCTGGCCGCCACGCTCGCGGAGATCAACGCGGTGGTGGAGGCGGCGGAGCTGCAGGTGGGCTACGTCTTCCATGCCGGCGACGGCAACCTGCACCCCTTCATCCTCATCCCGGACCCATCTGACCCGGCGCTGATGGCGCGCGTGCTGCAGGTCGGACATGACATCATGCGCATCTGCGTCGGGAAGGGCGGCAGCATCACCGGCGAACACGGGGTCGGCAGCGAGAAGCGGCATTACATGCCGCTCATGTACTCCTTCGATGAACTTGATGTCATGCGGCACATCAAGGAGGTGTTCGATCCGGCGCTCCTGCTGAACCCGGGAAAGATCTTCCCGAAGGAATGGCCGGAGCCCCGGGCGCCACAGCCCCCGTCCGTGCCGCCGTCTCCCACCTGTGCGCCGCAGACCGCGCAGGAAGCGGGAGAGGCTGTGCAGGCGGCGGTGGCCGCGGGCCGGCGCATCGGCATCGTCGGCGGCGGCACCAAATCAGGGGACGGGGGAGAGGCCGACGTGGTGCTCTCGACCGCGCGGTTGCGCGGCATCCGGAGCTGTTCGGTCGACGACCTGGTGGTGACGGCCGGCGCGGGGACGCGCCTGGCCGATCTGCAGGCTGAGCTCGCGCGCGAAGGCATGTGGACGCCCCTCGTCTCGCCGTGGGCCGCAGCGACGATCGGCGGCATGGTGGCCGCCAACTTCAATGCGCCACTTCGCATGCGGTACGGCAACGTGCGGGATATCATGCTTGCCGGCACGGTGGTGCTCCCGGATGGCCGCACCATCCGCGCGGGCCGGCCCGTGGTGAAGAACGTGGCCGGCTACGACCTGCCCAAGCTCTTCGTCGGTTCATACGGCACGCTCGGCCTGCTCACGGATGTGTCCTTGAAGCTGGCGCCGCTGCCCAGGGCGCGCGCGAGCCTGATCGTGCCCGTTGACTCAGTCTCCCAGGGGATGCGTTGGGGCAGGGACCTCCTGCGGGTGTGCCTGGTTGCGTCTGCGCTGGTGTTGTGCAGCGGCCGCTGTGTGTCCCGTGTGCCAGCGCCGTTCGCTCTGATCTACACCGCCGAGGGGGTGCCCGAGGATGTGGCGGCCGAGATGGCGCAGGTGGAGGCCGTGCTGCGGGCGTCCGGCGCGCACCCGTCAAGGCCGGGCGACGCACCATCCGGCAGCGAGTTGTGGGCCGAATGGCTCGGGGCCGCCGGACCGGAACCGATCGTCCGAGCCGGTGTGGCGCCGAAGGACATGGCACGCCTCGTCGCTGCCGTAGTGACGGCCGCCGAGCGGCCGTCGTCAGCTGCCGACCGGCCGTCTTTTGCCGCTGACCTCGCCAGCGGCCAGCTCTTCACGCGGGGCGTGCCCGTCGAGACGGCGCGGGCGGCTGCGGTGTCGCTCGGGGGCTACGCGGTGGTCGTCCGTGGCGAGGCGGGCGAGTCCGATCGGTGGGGCTATCGGCCGCAGTCGCTGGACCTGATGGCTGCACTCAAACGGCGCCTGGACCCGGCGGGGCTGTTCAATCCGGGCGCGTTCCTCGTGTGACGGCGTGCGGCGGATGGCGGACACCGGTGTCCGCCATCCGCCGCAGAGCGTACCATTACGCGGCCATCCGGATCAGCGCCCGAAGCCGCTCGATGTCCGCCTCCGGCGGCACGCGATCTGCAACCCCGATCAGGACGCGCGGGTCGGTGCGCGCACCCTCCAGCGCCAGCGCAACGGAGGCCTCGAACGCGTCCCGATCATGCTCTTCGAGCAGGAGGTCCTGGGGCACGCCGCCCCACAGGACGACCTCGGGCCCGGCTTCCTGCCGCGCATCCGCCACCGTGATGTCGCCCTGGGGAGGTCCGGCGATCCCCTCCAGGCCGTGAACGCCGGCCTGGGCCAGGAGCGGCACGAGCCTGCGCGCCGGCCCGCCGATGTGCACGACGAGGTGCTTCCCGCGCGTGCGC
>CAZMIS010000197.1:0-8032 GCA_964566325.1 uncultured Anaerolineales bacterium | reverse complement strand
CTCCTGCGATCGTGGGGCTGGCCAACAGGCTGCGCACCTTCTTGACGTGCGTGCGGGCGCTTGTGCGGACGATGCCGCGATAGACGGCCTTGCGCGCGTCACGGCGCACAGCCTTCAATGCAGACGGGTTCTTCTTCAGGTTAGCCACCGAGAGCCTCCAGGAAAATACTTACAAGTTCAAACAACGATCACGGCAAGGGCCGTCACATGCGATACGCGAAAGTGACCTGCGTCGTCCTGTGCCGGTCACGAATCATGAGTATACCGCACTTTGCTAAGGTTGTCCAATTCGAGCCCGATTGCCGTTAAGAGGGCGGGCGGCGTCGGCCATCGCTTCGTCGATGTGGGGGTAGGCGGCCCAGACGCCCGCGGCGCCCGCCAGCGCACCCGTGAAGAAGCGCAGGGCAGGCACCGACTCGCGCCACCCCGGGAGTTGCGTCAAGCCGTCGACCGCGGCCGGCGCGAGCAGCAGTGCAAGCATCCAGAGCTTCATTTTCGGCAGCGGGCCACGGCGGAGAAGGCGCGGCCGCAGCGCGCCGAACAGCAGCCCCGACAGGAACACCGACGCGTAGATGGCCACGTCGCGCTGGCACAGGGCCACCTTCCACCCGGCCTCGGCGGAGCCGGCCCACCGCATCAGGATCCGCTGCAGCTGGTTCATGTCCGCGGGCAGGTGACCGCCTGCGGCGAGCGCCTGGCTGGTGTAGAAGTGCTCGTGGCCGAAGAGAAAGACCGAGCGCTCGGGCAGCTGATGGCACGTGAGGCCGTACACCTTGTAGATGACGTTGGCCGGACCCACCGCACCGGCGTTCATCAGGACGGGCGCCAGAAACGCCAGGCCGATGAACACGGCCCACACCGCATTGAAGATGAAGAGCCAGTGCCGCGCGATGCCTTCCACCAGGCGGTTAATTCGGGCGGTCCACCGCTCGACCGCGTCGCCCGCCCGCGCGACGTCGCTCATGCCGCCGCCGCAGCGCCGCGATCGGCCACCGCGGTGCCGCTCAGGTAGCCGATGTAGGCCGGGATGAGCGGCAGCACGCAGGGCGACAGGAACGAGAGCAGGCCGGCGAGGAACGCGATCGGCAGCGTCACGGCCGCAGAGGCCCCACCGCTGCCCAGCTCCACGCTGGCCAGCCCGGTGCCGAAGCGCGAGATCAGCCACGTCGACAGCAGGCTCAGCCGGTCGTTGAAGAGGAGCACGCCGACGATGAGCAGGAAGAGCCCGGTGATCTTCGAGACCAGGCCCAGGTGACGATTCATCCGCCGCAGCAGCGGCGTGATGCGGCTCATCGCAGCGCCGGTGACCAGGAACGGAATGCCGAGCCCCAGGGAATACACCAGGAGCATCAGCGCGCCCTGGGCGACCGTGGCAGTGTCGGACGCGAGCAGGTAGATGGCTGCCAGCACCGGGCCCACGCACGGGATCCAGCCCGCGGAGAAGAACACGCCCATCAGAGCCGACGACAGGTAGCCCCAGCGCCGGTCGACCTGCTTCTGCACGCGGCCCTCGGTGTACATGACCCTGCCAAGCGTGTCCACACCGTTGATGTATGCGCGGCCGAGCGCGTTGCGTTCGCCGCCCGCGGCGCGCACCCGGTCCGCGATCCACCCGAAGACGCCCAGCACCTGCAGGCCGAACAGGATCAGGATCGCGCCGCCGATCTTGACGAAGGTGGGCAGAAACCTGTTCAGCGCGTAGCCGAAGAAGGCCACCGATGCGCCGAGGACGACGAACACCAGGCTGAAGCCGATGACGAAGGCCAGCGCATGCGAGAACGTCTGCCAGCGGTTTGCCGCCATGTAGTTACGCTCCTGTAGACCCGTGAATCACCTGTTGAGATGACCGCCGGGCCTGATCCGTTACAGGCCGCCTAAGGCCTGTGCGTCTCGTGGTCCTGCACCAGCTCGCGCAGCGCCGCGATCTCGCGCTGAATCGAGGCCTGGCGGCGAACCATGCCGATGATGAAGACGAACGCGGCCAACCAGATGACCAGATAAGCAGCGACCATGAATATCACAGCAACCTCCTAATACCCCAGTTGTTCCTTGAGATCGTCGACCTCTTCCTTCATGCGTTCGAGCCGGTAGCGATGGACCAGCAGCGCGACGTACAGCACGGTGAAGCTGGCCAGGCTCAGGAAGAAGGCCGTCATCATGCCCGGTCCCAGCCCGAACCCCTCGTTCGGGTCGATCAGCACCGGGTGGATCGTGCGCCACCAGCGGATCGACATGAAGGTGATGGGCACGCTCAGGAACGCGAAGATGGCGTATACGCCGGCGAAGCGTGCGCGCCGGGCGGGATCCTCCATTGCGCTGCGCAGCATGAAGTAGGCAACGAACAGAAGGAACATGATCGTGTAGGTCGTCAGCCGCGGGTCCCAGGTCCACCACACGTTCCAGGCCGGCTTGGCCCAGATGGAGCCGCTGGCCGTGGCTGCCAGTGTGAACACGAGGCCCAACTCGGCCGATGACACGGCCAGGCTGTCCCAGCCGCGCTTCGAGGTGGCCAGGTAGCCGATGCTGGCGACCATCGTGACCCCGAAGGCCAGCATGCTGAGCCACGCGCTGGGCACGTGGAAGTAAATGATGCGCTGGGCGTAGGTGTTGTCCTCAGTCAGCCCGGCGGCATCCGGTGCGCCGGCAAGCGCCATGTATGCGGACGCCAGGATCAGCGCGGCCGCGACAAGGGTCAGGACGATGAGCGCCGTAGCGCGATGGTTCTGCGTCATAACCACTCCTGTTTCATTCTTCGACGACAAAGCCGAATGTGAGATAGGCGACGATCGTGAAGCCGAGGTCGTAGATGACGATCAGCTGGATCCAGTTGAGCAGCTCGGAGAGCGGCTCGCCGTCCAGCAGCGCGCCCGTCAGCTTGACGCCGGCAACCAGCACCGGCAGCAGCACGGGGAAGAGCAGGATCGGCAGCATCACCTCGCGCGCCCGCGTGTTGACCGCAATGGCGGAGAAGACGGTGCCGACGGCCGCAAACCCGAAGGTCCCCAGGAACAGCACGAGCAGGTGCTGCCACGTCAGCAGCGACAGGTTGAAGAAAATCATCACCAGGGGCAGCAGGATCAGCTCGACGACCAGGATGAACGCCAGGTTGCCGAGCATCTTGCCGAAGTAGATGGCGGCCCGATCCACCGGCGCCAGCAGCAGGCCGGCCAGGCTGCCCTTGTCCTGCTCGATGACGAAGGCCCGGTTGAGCCCGAGCGTGCCGGCGAAAGTGATGGCCACCCACACGATGCCGGGGACGACCATCTTCATCTCGGGCACCCGCAGCTCGAACGAGAAGTTGAAGACGATGACGGCCAGCAGCGCGAAGACGAACATGCTGCTGAAGATGTCCTTCGTGCGCAGCTCCGCGCGGATGTCCTTGCGGATGATGGCGAAGACGGCCTTCCAGAAGTTCATCGGCTGCCTCCCGCCTTCGGCCGCGCACAACAGTCGTCGTACAGGGGGCGGAACCCGGCCGCGGTCATCCCGTCCACCGGCGCATCGTAGGCCACCCGCCCGTTCACCAGGATGGCGATCCGGTCCGCGATGGCGAGGCCGCGCTCGATGCTGTGTGTCACGGTGACGATGGTGCGGGGCCGCTCGATGGCGGCGCCGGATCCCGAGCCGGCCGGCAGGGAGCCGGCACGACCGCTGAGCTCGGAGAGGAGGCCGTGCAGCATCTCGGCCGCCTGCGGGTCGAGGCCGGTATCGGGCTCGTCGAGCAGCAGCACCTCGGGGTCGTGCAGCAGCGCGCGCGCGATAGCCATGCGCTGCACCATGCCGCGCGAGAAGGTGCGCACCAGGTCGCCGCGCCGCGCGGTCAGGCCCACACGCTCGAGCATCGCGGCGATGCGCGCCTCGGGCTGCTTCATCCCGTACAGCCCTGCGAAGAACCTCAGGTTCTCCTCCGCGGTCAGGCTGTCATAGAGCAGCGGCGCGTGCGACACGACGCCCAGGTAACGCCGGATACCGTCCGCGTGTTTGGCCAGGTCCAACCCGCCGATCCGCACCGTGCCGCCGGAGGGGCGGCTGAGGCTGGAGAGGATGCGCACCAGCGTCGTCTTGCCCGCACCGTTGGGGCCGAACAGCACCAGCGATTCCCCCGGCATGACGCGCAGGTCTACACCGCGCAGCGCATACTTCGCGCCGAACGCCTTGGTGAGGTTGCGCACCTCGATCATGGGGATGCCGGCTTCGTTCACCCTTGCGGTTCCTTGCGCATCACGTCGCGCAGCTGCGCCTTGAGCCGCAGCCGCCGGTCGCGGTATGCGGCGTCGCTGATTTCGCCGGCCTCGTGGGCCAGGTCGAGCTGCGCCAGGGCATCGATCAGGCTGCCGGCATCGTTCCCGGCGTGGGCCGCGTCGCCTGCGGGCAGCCGAGCACGACGTCCGCGCGCCAGCGGCAGGGCGACCAGCAGGACCGCCGCCGCTGCGACGGCCAGGGCAATCGCGCCCAGGATGATCCAACGGCTGACACCGCCACCGGTCGACGTCGCGGCCTCACCGCCGCCCATCGCGACGCCGCCGCCCGTGCTCGAGGGCAGACCCGTAATCCGGAGTGTGACCGGCTGGTTGGCCGGCACGTCCTGCGCCGAGAGGTTGTGGTAGGCCCCGCTCTGGCTCTGGCGTTTCGCGTTGGTCGCCAGCTCGTCGCTGGTCACCTGTTGCCCGACATCCGAGACCAGCGCGTTGATGGTCCCGACAGGATAGGGCAGCGACCGCACCAGGTCCAGGCTCGTGCCGCTGAAGGGCAGCGAGTAGCGGAAGAGGATCTGGCGCACGTTGTCGCCGGGCGGCAGCGGCAGCGGATCGACGAAGCCGTTGTCGATCTGGATGAATCGGCCGCCCAGCTCGCCGTCGTTGACCTCCAGGTCCTGCGCGCCTGCGGGCAGCGGAATGGCCAGCACGTGATTGCCGTCGCCCACGTAGGTGCGCTCGCCGTCTTGGCTGAAGACCAGCAGTTCGGCAACGAAGGCCACCCCTGCGTCGAACTCGACGATGTAATGCACGCGCTCCGCGCGGATCCCCGACGGATCGTTCGTGGTTTCGTACACGGAGACGGGCAGGTTCAGTTCCGTCGCACCGTCCTCGAAGGTAACGAACGCGCTGCTGTAGGGCACGTCCTCGGGATACTCCAGCCGGACCGCGAAGGCCACGCCCTGGTCGGTCGGCAGGCCGGCGAAACGATAGACGCCCGTTGCGTCCGTGGTTGTGGTGCGCGACTCCAGCTGGTTGGTCTCATCGAAGACGCCAAGCTGCACCTCGGCGCCGTCCAGCGGTGCGCCCGTCGTGCGGTTGGTGATCGTGCCGCTGATGACGCCCGTGCCCGCGGCCAGCGGGGGCCGGAAGAGAGGCCCGCCCAGCGACAGCGTGCGCGCGTAGACCAGCGCTGCGGCCTGATCCGCGTCACTCAGCCGGCCCGCGAAGCCCGGCATCGCGCCCTTGCCGTTGGCCACGCTGGCGGTCCAGGCGGCCTGGGTCGCGTCCTTGGTGGCCGCGAAATCGGCCAGAGAAGGTGCGCCGGCCTGGCTGGCCTTGCCGTCCGCGCCATGGCATTCCGCGCAGTTGGCGTCGTAGACCTGCTTGCCCTGGTCTGCCTCGGCGGAAGTCGTGTGCAGGCTCCAGGCATAGGCCACCGTGTCCCAGATCTCCTGGTCCGACAGGTTGTTCTTCCACGGCGGCATCATGCGCGCCATGTTGCCGTTTTTGGTCACGTCGAACATCGCCTGGAACGAACGGCCCGCGACCTCATCGGGGTTGCCCAGGGCCGTGGGCGGGACGCTGAGCCCGGACGCGCTGGGCCCGTCACCCAGGCCGGCCGCGCCGTGACACGGCGCGCAGTTCTCGGCATAGCTCGTCCGCCCACTGAGCGGGACGGGCGGGGTGGTGGTGTCCTGAGCGATGGCCGGTGATGGGGCAAGGGTGGTGAGCGCCAGCAGCGCTACGATGGCGAAGATGCGAATGAGTCTCATGCAAGGACGAGTCTTTCTGCTCCGGAGTTGTGCGGGCAAGCACCGCGCGAAAGTTATATCATAATGACGCAAAAACGGCCACCTGCCAGCTCGATCAGCATCGCTGCTAGCAGGCGACCGTTGACGGGCCGCCTAACGGCGCACCCCCTCAGGGTCACGCTCTATTTGATCGCCTCGACCCGGATCTCTTCCTGTTCGTATTCCTCGTACCGCGACGGGCACTTCAGGAGCAGGTTGTTGGACTCCACCGTGCCGTCCGGGCCCAGCTTGCCCTCGACGATGGCGCTCGCACCCTCGCGCGTGATCTGGTCGGGCTGCACGCCGTGGAAGTAAACCGGCAGCGTTTTGGAAGCGTCCGCCGGGTCGGAGATCAGGAAGTTAAGGTCGAGCTTGGCCGAGTCATACGTCACGCTCGACGTGACCACGTTGCCGCTGACGCGCAGGTTCTTGCCCATCAGTGCATCGCGCTGCGACAGGACCTCGCCGACCTCGCGGTAATACGAGCCGGCGCTGGAGATCGATGAAACGATCAGATATGTGATCAAGCCGACGATCACGAGACCGCCGGCGATGAACTTCACCTTGCTGTTGGCCTTATGGGTTGAGACAGCACCCTTCAGGATCGTGGAATTCTCCGCCACTCACGCCTCCGTGCGATTTGTTACTCTTTGGCTGACGAGCGGAGTATACCATCGATGCGGAGGGGTGTCAACGACAAAGGTCACACTCCCCTCAGAACGCCTCCAGGAACCCCTTCACCTGGTCGTACCGGAAGACCGGCCCGTCCTGGCAGATGTACTGATCGCCGACGTTGCAGCGGCCGCACTTGCCCAGGCCGCATTTCATCTTGCTCTCCAGCGTCATGATCACCTGCCCGGGCGCGAACCCCAGCCGGTCCAGCTCCTTGAGCACGAACTTGATCATGATCGGCGGCCCGCACGTGATCGCGACCGCGTTGTCGGGCGAGGGCGCCACCTGCGCCAGGACCTGGGTGATCAGCCCCACCTGGCCGGTCCAGCTGTCGTTTCCTTTGTCCACGGTGACGTGCATCGTCGTGCGCGGGGCCGCGCCCCACTCGGCGAACTCCTCGCGGAACACGAGCAGCTCGGGCGAACGCGCGGCGCAGAAGAGCTCCAGCGGCCCGTACTCGTCCCGGTGGTCGAGGATCTCCTGGATCACCGGCCGCAGGGGGGCCAGCCCGATGCCGCCGCCCAGGATGATGATGCGGCGATTCCCCGAATCGCCGTCCCCCTTGAGCTGATCCATGGGGAAGCAGTTGCCCATCGGCCCGCGCACGCCGACCAGGTCGCCCGGCTGCATCTCGTGCAGGGCATCGGTAACCGTGCCGATCCGCTGCACCGCGAACTCGGCCAGGCCGCCGCTGCGCGCCTCGCTGACCGCCAGGCCGAACGGCGCCTCGCCGACGCCGATGGCCGAGAGAAAGCCGAATTGGCCGGGCCGGTAGTGCAGCTCGGTCTCCTTGTCGATGAATTCGCAGCGGAACAGCTTGATGCCCGCCGCCAGGTCGCGGATCTCCGCCAGCCTGGCCAGGTTGGGCAGGAATGGATTGTCGTTCATGCCGGTACCCTCTCGGCCGCGGCGACCGCAGCCGCACCTGCGCCGGCCGCAATGGCCGCAATCACCTCGCGGATGTCGATGTTGACGGGGCAATCCACGACGCAGCGGCCGCAGCCGACGCACAGCGCCACGCCCTCGCGCTCGGGATAGTACAGGAACTTGTGCATGTAGCGCTGGCGCTGCCGCGCGGCCTGGGTCGGCCGCGGGTTGTGCCCGCCCGCGATGGCGAAGCACTGCAGGCCCTGGCACGAGTCCCAGCAGCGCAGCCGCTCGATCGTGCCGTCAGGCATCGTCCGGTCGCGCACGTCGAAGCAGTAGCACACGGGGCAGTCATAGGTGCAGGTGCGGCATCCCAGGCAGCGCTGGGCCAGCTCCGTCCAGAACGCCGCGTCGAACTGGCCTCGCCACGCGGAGGGCGGAGGGAGCTTATACTTTGCAGCAAAGGATATTCTGACTAAATGTCCGTCGAAGTATGAATCCCCA
>CAZMIS010000196.1:0-8033 GCA_964566325.1 uncultured Anaerolineales bacterium | reverse complement strand
GGGCTTGGTGAACGCGCCGGGCAGCGGCGTGACGTACCCGATCAAGTGCCCGGTCGCGCCGCTCGAGTTCCTCATGCTGGCCGATTGGTTCTTCCACGAGCAGGGCATCCGCGATCGCGTCGACATCACGTACGTCACGCCGCTGCCCGGCGCGTTCACCAAGCCCATCGCGGCAAAGCATCTGGGTGACATCCTGGACGAGAAGGGCATCAAGGTCGAGCCGGAATTCCTGGCCATGGAGGTCAACCCGGACGCGAAGAAGCTGATCTCCTTCGACGAGCGCGAGGTGGACTATGACCTGCTGGTCACCGTGCCGCTCAACATGGGCGACGAGGTCATCAAGCGCTCGGGCCTGGGCGACGAGCTGAACTACGTGCCGGTGGACAAGCACACCTTCCTGTCGCCCAAGTACAGCAACGTGTTCGTCCTGGGCGATGCCGCCGCGGTGCCGACCTCCAAGGCCGGCTCGGTGGCCCACTTCGCCGTCGACTGCTTCGCGGAGAACTTCCTGCGCCACATCGACGGCCTGGAGATGCTGCCCACGTTCGACGGCCACGCCAACTGCTTCATCGAGTCGGGTTTCGGCAAGGGTCTCCTGATCGACTTCAACTACGACGTCGAGCCGCTGCCCGGCCGCTACCCGTTGCCCGGCGTCGGCCCCTTCAGCCTGCTCCAGGAATCGGAGATGAACCACTGGGGCAAGATGATGTTCCGCTGGATGTACTGGAACATCCTCCTGAAGGGCCAGGAGCTGCCGCTGCCGGCCCGCATGAGCATGTCGGGCAAGTGGCGCTAGTCGCAGGGAGGTTGTCATGGATTCACTCGCCGTCACAACTGAGGCTCAACCCTCCCTCGCGGAGCTGAACCGGAAGATCGACCTGCTCACCAGCCAGGTGCAGTTCCTGACGGAGCAGGCCCAGGTCGCGGAGCGACAGCGGCAGGAGCGTGCGGAGCTGATGCACGACGTCATGCCGATCGTCAACGACGCGTTCCGCATCTCCGTCGAGCAGCTCGAAGAGGTCCAGGAATATGTGGACCTGGGCGACCTGCTGCGGTTCCTGAAGCGTGTCCTGCGCAACGGCCCCACGTTCGAGAAGCTGCTCGATCAGCTGGAGAGCGTCATGGACCTCGTGCAAACCGTGGGGCCGCTGACGGACCGCGCATTCGAGAAGGCCGTCGACGTCCTGCAGGAGGCCGAGCACAAGGGTTACTTCGCGTTCGCGCGCGGCGGCATGCAGATCGCGGACAACGTCATTACCTCCTTTTCGGAGGACGACGTGAAGAAGCTCGGCGACAACGTCGTGCTGATCCTCAACACCGTCAAGGACATGACCCAGCCGGAGATCATGGGCCTGGTGCGCACCATCATGGCGCAGACCGAGGCTGAGGTCGCCAGGCCAGTCAAGACATCTGTGCCGGCGATCCTGGGCCAGATGCGTGATCCGAACGTGCGCAAGGGGCTGGCTCTGACCATGCGCATGCTGAGCGTTGTGGGTGCGCAGGCATCCGAAAAATAGGGGATGCACGGACATCCCGATCGAGATATCGGACTCTATCATTAGCGAGGAGAAGAACAGACATGGCTACCCGTGAAATTGCTGGTGTGACCGTCCAGGTCAACGATGAAGGCTTCCTGACCGACCCGAACGAGTGGACGCGAGAGATTGCCGCTGAGATCGCCAGGGACGAAGGCGTGGCAGAGCTGAGCGACGCGCATTGGAAGGTCATCGACTTCTGCCGCGAGGCATCGAAGGGCCTCGGCGGCAAGTCGCCCACGCTGCGCCAGATCACGACCGGCACCGGTGTGCAGACGAAGGAGCTGTTCGGGCTGTTCCCGAAGGGCCCCGCGAAGAAGGTCGCGCGCATCGCCGGCCTCGGCAAGCCCGAGGGATGTGTGTAAGGCGGATACTGGATACTGGATGCTGGATACTGGGGACTGGGGATTGGGGACTGGGGACCGGCGTCCAGTATCCAGCATCCAGCATCTGGTATCCGGCTTGGCAACTCGCAAGGAGTAACAACGTGGCTGACGAAGAACGAAAAGTCGCTTTCATCTGCTCGAAGGGTGACCTCGACATGGCCTACCCTGCCCTGGTGATGGGGTGGGCCGCGCTTGGCAACGGCATCGACGTGACCATCTTCTTCACCTTCTGGGGCATGGATATGATCACCAAGTCGCGGCAGAGCCGGCTCGAGCTGGCGCCGGTGGCCAACACCAGCATGAAGATGAAGATGATGGGCCTGCCGACGGGCAATCTGGGCATTCCGAACCTGCTCGGCATCATCCCCGGCATGACCGCCTTCACGTCCTGGTTCATGCGCAAGAAGATCGCCTCGGTCGGCGCACCGCCGGTGGGCGAGTATCTGCAGATGCTGGTGGATGGCGGCGCCAAGCTCTACGCCTGCAAGATGAGCGTGGACATGATGGGCCTGAAGAAGGAAGACTTCGTCGACGGCGTGATCGACATCGTCACGGCCAGCGATTTCATGGACATGACCGAAGGCGCGCAGATCATCTTCATCTGATACGACGGAATGCGCCGTATCACCATAGCGTAGCCCGGGGCCGCACGCTGGCCCCGGGCTTCTTCATTTCTCCCGATCTCAGCTATAATACCGGTCCGAGTCCGCGCCGCAGAGCCGCGTGCCCACAGGGCCGGGGGTCCACAAACACGCCCTCTGCCCGCGGCGTAACAGTCATCCGGGAGGATACAGCTGCATGTTCGACAACCTGGCCATCGCACCGCCCGATCCCATCCTGGGCCTCGAGGAGGCCTTCAAGAACGATCCGAACCCAGCCAAGATCAACCTGACCGCCGGCGTCTACCGCGACGAGACCGGCAACACGCCGATCTTCCGCGCGGTGAAGCAGGCCGAGGCCGAGATCCTCGAGACTGAGACCACGAAGAGCTACCTGGGCATCACGGGCGCGCCCGAGTTTGCGGCCGCGGTGCAGGGCCTGGTCTTCGGCCCCGGCAGCGCCGTCCTCGCCGCGCGCCGGGCGATCACGGCGCATGCGCCAGGCGGCACCGGCGCGCTGCGCGTGGCTGCGGACTTCATCCGAAAGGCCAACGAGCAAGCGACCGTCTGGCTGAGCCAGCCCACCTGGCCCAACCACCCGTCGATGATGAAGGCCGTGGGCCTGGCCGTGCAGACGTACCCGTACTTTGACGCGGCCGGCAATTGCGTCGACTTCGATGCGATGATGGCGCAACTGCATGAGGTGAAGCCGAACGATGTCGTGCTGCTGCACGGCTGCTGCCACAATCCGACCGGCGCGGACCTGTCGATCGGGCAATGGCAGGAAGTCGCTGCGCTGCTCGGGCAGCGCGGCGCCGTGCCGCTGATCGACTTCGCGTACCAGGGATTCGGCCGCGGGCTGGAGGAGGATGCGCAGGGCGTCCGCCTGCTGGCAGAGCAGTTGCCCGAGGTGTTGATCGCCAGCTCGTACTCGAAGAACTTCGGACTGTACAACGAGCGGGTGGGTGCACTGACGGTCATCAGCCGCAACGCGGCGGTGGCGCAGGCCGCGCTGAGCCAGGTGAAGGTCGCGATCCGCGCGATCTACTCCAGCCCGCCCGCGCACGGCGCCAGGATCGTCACCACGATCCTCGGCTCACCCGAGCTACGCGCGGGGTGGGACGCGGAGCTCACCGCGGTGCGCTCCCGCATCCATGAGATGCGCCGGCTGTTCGTCGAGGGGCTGCACGCGGGCGACAGGAGCCGCGATTTCTCCTTCATCACCGCGCAGAACGGCATGTTCTCGTTCACTGGGCTGACGAAGGAGCAGGTGCAACGCCTGCGCAGCGAGCGTTCGATCTACATGGTGGACTCGGGCCGCATGAATGTGGCGGGCCTGACGCGGACGAACCTGCCCCTCGTATGCGAGGCGATCGCAGCGGTGCTGTAGACTGCAGCACCGCTCGCCCGAATTGTGTCAGGAGACATTACGACGCACCACGAACGTCCCGCGGCTCGTACACCTGGGGGTTGACGCAGTTGGGCAGGCGCTCACCCCGCACGCCGGCGATCAGGTTCTCCGCAGCCATCGACGACATCTTCTGCCGGGTTGCCACGCTGGCACTGGCGATGTGCGGCACGACGATCAGGTTGTCCAGCCCCAGCAGCGGGCTGTCGGGCGGGATCGGCTCCGGGTCGGTCACATCCAGCGCAGCAGCAAAGATCCGACGGGTCACGAGCGCGTCGTACAGCGCGTCCGGATCCACGATGGGGCCCCGCGCGGTGTTGATCAGCACTGCAGTCGGCTTCATCAGCGCGAAGCGCGCCCGATTCATCAGCCCGCGCGTCTCCGGTGTCAGCGGCGTGTGCAGGGAGACGAAATCGCTCTCCGTAAGGAGCGTCTCGAGGTCCGCTGCGGTCGCGCCGGCCTCCGCAGCGCCGGCCGGTGCGGAGGGGTCATAGACCAGCACGCGCATGTCGAAGCCGCGCGCCCGCCTGGCCATCGCCTGCCCGATGCGGCCGTAGCCCACCACCCCGAGCGTGGCCCCGTGCACGTCCTGCCCCAACAGCAGCGAGGGACCCCACGTGCGCCAGCGTCCCGCGCGCACGTAGCGCTCGCCCTCGACCACGCGGCGTGCGGCCGCCATCAGGAGCGCAAACGCGAAGTCCGCGGTGGCGTCGGTGAGGATGCCCGGGGTGTTGCCGACCGGGATGCCCCGCGCGGTGGCCGCGGGCACGTCGATGTTGTCGAAGCCCACCGCATGGTTTGAGACGACCTTCAGCTGCGGGCCGGCCGCGTCCAGGAGCGGGCCGTCGATGCGGTCGGTGAGCAGGCTGAGCACGCCGTCGACGCCCCGCACCCGGGCAAGCAACACGTCGCGCGGGGGCGGCAGCTCGTCCGTCCACAGGTCGACCTCGCACGCATCGCGAAGGAGCACGAGCCCCGTGTCAGGGATGATGCGGGTGACGAAGACGCGCGGCCTGGCCATGGCCTACGCGCCTCTCGCCGCGGCCAGCGCGGCGCGGGCCGCGGCCACCAGGTACGACGAGTCCGTGCCGAGCGCGATCATGTTGAACCCGCGCGCACGGGCGTCTGCGGCCGAGGGACCGTCGACCACATAGAGCCCGAGCGGCATGCCGTGCGCCCGGCCCGCGGCAATCACGCGGTCGACCGCGGCCTGGACGTCCCCATGCCCGATCTGGCCCAGCAGCCCCATGCTGCCCGACAGGTCGAACGGCCCCACGAAGAGTGCGGCGACGCCGGGCGTCTGCAGGATGGCCTCGATCTCGTTCACTGCGTCGATGTGCTCGACCTGGAGGATGACGGCCAGATCCTCGTTCGCCCGCGCGACGTAGCCTGCGAAGTCCATGCCGAACGCGTGCGCCCGGGTGGCCGCCGCGCCCCGCCGGCCCAGGGGCGGATAGAGGCACCACGCCACCGCGGCCCGGGCCTCCGCGGCCGAGCGGATCTGCGGGATCACGATGCCGTCGCATCCCGTGTCCAGCGCCTTCTTGATCCAGGCCTCGCTGACCTCGGGCACGCGAATGACGCACGGACAGCGCCCGCCCGCGGCCTGCAGCAGCAGCTGGGCGTCGGTCACGGACATGGGCGAATGCTCCAGGTCGATCCACAGGTAGTCGAAGCCGGCCCGCGAGAGCAGGTCGGCCACGTCGGCGCAGGGCAGCATGACGATCGGCCCGATCACGGTCTCGTTGCGAAGACGGGTCTTGAAGTTGTCAGCCATGGTCTCACCACTCCATTTGCGGTTACCGCGGACATGGTTTCACCGCGCGACTTTACGTGTGATTTGCATGCCGGGCTAGAGGATGGCGCGTCGCTGAGAAGCGATGCGAGCGCCGCAGTCTTGGACGGTGCTGGGGAGGCAGGGCCGCAAAACTCCGCCTCTCGCATTCTCCCCACACCATTTCAGAACGCGATAAACTTACTGCAGGCTTACCAGAAGCTCCAGCCTGAGAGAAAACAACCTCGCAATGCGTTCCCATTCTTTACTTTTTCCGCAGCAGCCACCACGACCAGACTCGAAAGATCAGCCAAAACACGCCACCGACAAGACCTAGCATCCAAAGATGCAAGAGGAATGCACTTCGAAAGCTGAGTGTCATGCAGGTGCGCGTTGTGATGCCAGTCACCGGCAGTAACCCACATATTCCGAGATAGACAGCCCCAGCAGCAAGAGCTACGCATACCAGTGCTACCGCGAACAGCAAATCGTACCATGCCTTGGCTGGATGATCAACAAACCAGAATCGACTGGCAAGGTAGATAGCAATGCAGATGCTAATGAGCATGCCAAGATTGGCGTTCACGACGGTCGCCACACCTTGAACTAGACACGCGATCGCAAGGGACAACCATGGGGAAGTTCTCATGGCGGTCCCTGGTCCTTGGTGACTGTGACTGTCCCTTGTTGAATGGCTTCCAGCAGAATCTTCTCTGCGGCATCGTACCCGCCGATCGTTGCACTTCGCACCATTTTCTCGAACACATTCGCGTCGATGTTGATGGTGCGCCCTTCCATTTGTCCTGTCCAGACGCCTGGCCTATCGAGTTGTGGCATCCACCGGACCATGGGTAGTTCTCCGTTCCTCTGGATAACCGCCGCGGATTCCGGTAGAGGTAGTTGGTTTCGCAACCACCCTGCAAACTTGCCGCCTGCTCCGCCCATTACCATGCCTGCGCCCGTATCGATAACGATACTCTTTGGATCCAAGAAACCGAGGTTCTTGGCCTCCTCTAAGACCGATGCTTGAGTTCGTCCCATCAGGCGCTCGAGACCGGCCTGAGTCACTGCTTGAACCTGCCCCCCGGCTCCGCTACCTACGCCGCCAAGCAAGGTCAAGCCAACCACGGAAGCGCCGACCGGCGGTAGATCCAGCGTAGCTCCCGCGACGAAACCACCCACGGCCGCACCTCCAGTTTCAGCCCAATTCACATCGCGGATATTCTTGTGGTCCACAATCAACTGTTTGCCGAGGTCGACGCCGCCTGCGATAAGCGCGCCCACCCCACCCGTGATCAACGACACGGGGATGTGACCATCTGGATCTGTATACTTCAGCGGATTGTTGAGGCAGTACGAGTACCTATTGAGGGCTTGCGGGTCGCCGGGGTTTGGCACAATTGTATCCGGCTGGATCCAGCGCCCCAGCTGAGAGTCATACCACCGCGCGTTGACCCAGTACAGCCCCATATCCCGATCCTGCCGCTGCCCGGTGAAGCGATAGTCCGTGCTGTTCAAGCCGCCGGACCTTACATCGCCGTACGGCCAGTAGCGTGCGCTTTCGCCCGCGCTGGTCGCTGCTGTGCTGCCGAGGAGATCGTGGTAGAAGAAGGTGGTTGTTGCGCCGTTGCAGGCATCGCGCTGGACGATACGCTGTTGGCCGAGCAGGTAATACTTGCGGATCTGAATGGGATGGCCGTCGATTAGCGTGCCGCACGAGAGCGCACTGCTGGACACCCAGGGGAGATAGACCTTGTGCCCAGTCTGCGGCGGCGTCGGCGGCGGCAAGGGCGAATCGAAGGTTCTTGCGGATTGAGAAAAGCTACCCGTTGATCGCGCAACGCTCGGATTCGGACCGTCAGCGGCAGCCGGCCGACCCAACGCGAGCGCGCAAATGACGGCCAAGTACAGAATTTGAACGGCAGGACGGAGTCTCATACGAGGCTTTCCTCGCTATTTGCTGCACCGGCGCGGCGGGCTGGCTGCAGGCGCAACGGGATATATGGCGACCAGGCGGGACCGACCAGCGGGAATAACCCACACCGAAGATGCCCCAGAAACGCCTCGCAGCGAACGACGACACCTTAGCACCGGCGGCGGCAGGTGTCAAACTGCACTTGGAACTCCCGACGTACGGGACATGGCGCAAGGCAGACTCGCACCATCGGTCGCCTCAACACGCACACCCAAGCGCTGGTGGCGGCAATTCGGATCGACCTCAGGCGCAAGGCCTTCTGACTCATGGACCCGCGAATTGGCAAAGCCCGGCACCGAAGATGATACTATATGCGCGCCAGCAGGGCCGCCAGCTCGGGAGGCAGTTCTTCGCCT
>CAZMIS010000195.1:0-8083 GCA_964566325.1 uncultured Anaerolineales bacterium | reverse complement strand
CGCCGAGAATGTGGTGTTCATTTCGGGCGAGTACTCCTGGGCAAGCACCCTGCGCTATCTGACGATCACAGGCGCCCGAGGCGCTGTTGACGGCGATGGCGGAGGGGTGATGGTTGGCAAGGCCGATGTTACGATCGAGGGATGCACCATCACGGGCAACCGTTCCATCGCCCGCGGCGGTGGCGTCTACGGCGGGTCTGTGGCCGTCATCACGATTCATGACAGCACGATCAGCTCGAATACGAGCTCGCAGTACGGCGGCGGTGTCTATGCCGTCAAATCGCTGGCCATGAGTGACTGTGTGGTCTCGGGCAACAGCTCCCAGGGTGGCGGCGGCGTCTCAGTCGGTGACGGCATCCACACCAGCGGTCCGCTGGATTACGCCGCCATCACGAGGACCGCCTTCGACAACAACACGTCTACGGACTGCGGCGGCGGCCTCCGAAGCGCCATCTACTCCGACGTAACCGTCACTTACAGCACGTTCAGCAACAATCGTTCCACCGGGGATTATTACCAGGATGGCGGCGCCATCTGCAACGCGGGCGGCACGCTGACGGTGCGCAGCAGCACCTTCGCGGACAACCAGGCCGCGGACCAGGGAGGCGCGATCTTCGCCTACGGCACCAACAACGTCTCGGCCTCAACCTTCCATCACAACAGCGCGACGACGGGCAAGATGATCTATCGGTCGTCGGGGAACTTCACGTCGTACGGCAACATCTTCGCAGGTAGCGGCCAGGCCGGCTACTGCGTGGGCGGCACGACGGCCGGCCCGTTCACGAACGCCACTTACAACCTGGACGACGGCGACTCGTGCGGCTTCGGCGCCTCGGCGACCAACCTGGTCAACACGGCCCCCGATCTGAAATCGCTGGGCTACTACGGCGGGCCGACCGAGACCCTTCCGCCCAAGATGGGCAGCCCCGCGCTGGACGCCGGCGACCCGGCCTACGTCGCGGACGACGCGACCGACCAGCGCGGCGAGCCGCGGGTGAGCCTCGGGCTGGCGGAGAGCGCCGCGCCGCGCATCGACATCGGCGCAGTGGAAATCGCCGGCAGCTGCTTTGCAGCCATCGACGATGACCCGTCAGTTGCGCCCGACTACATCTCGTCCCCCATCTACGCTTACGAGGACGCCAGCGCCGTGCAGAGCGCGGTCGCTGCGGCTGAGGGTGGGGACACGGTCAAGGTGGCGGGCACATGCATCGTTCCTCCCGGCGCCACCACTGCGCTACAGGTCAATCAGAGCGTGACGGTCGAGGGTGGGTACGCGCTGGATGCGTGGGGAGGCTCTTACCCTGCCATCCAGCCTACAACCTTGGATGGCGCGGGCCGCGCACGCGTGGTCAGTATTCCCGCGGGGAAGACCGTCACCCTAAGCAGTCTTAACATCACCGGCGGCATTTACGATGGCGCCGGCGTCCACAACTCGGGCAAGCTGACCCTGGCCAACAGCAACGTCTATGGCAACAATACGGGCAACCACTCAGGCACCGACCTGGGTGGCGGGCTCTTCAACAACGGGACTGCAACGGTGGAGCGCTCCGCCATATACGGCAACAGCGCATATGACTGGGGTGGCGGCATCTATAACTCATCCACACTGAGTATCAAGAACAGCACGGTCGCCTCGAACACCGCGTCCTGGGGCGGCGGGCTGTGCAACGAGGACGCGACGTCGACGATCGTGGGCGCCACCTTTGCCGGCAACACCGCCAGCTCCGGAAACGGCGCCAACTTCTACAAGCGTGGCGGAGGATCGATCACCATTGCGGCCTCCATCATCACCGACCCGCACGGGGCCAACTGTCGCAATCAACTCGTATCGGCCGGATACAACCGCATCAGTGACGACGGCTGCCTGCCCAACCCCCTGCCGGCCGGATCCACGGATCTGCTAAACGCAACCATTCTGCTGAACCATGAGCTGGCACCCAACGGCAGCTCGACGATGAACTATCTGCCACAGTCGACCGCCGACAACGCCATCCTCGACATCATCCCCCAGGCCGACTGTGAGAGGCTGTTGGACACCGACAATCCTCTCGACCAGCGCGGGAGGAGCCGGCCGCGCCTGGGCTTGCTGTCACGGCCGGAGCTCGAAACCTATTGCGACGCAGGCTCGGTCGAGCGCGGCCAGGAGGTGTGGACCGTCTGCGGCCCACCACTGAACATGGCCGACCGGAACCCGAACGGCCGTTGCGCCTACCTGACCATCGCAGATGCGATGGACGCAGCGTCCGATGGCGACTTCGTGGTGGTGTCGGGAGCGGTCACCGAGACGGTGACGGTCGACAAGTCGCTCATCATCCGCGGGCCGCGGCCGGAGGAGATCACGCCGGGGACGCACATGGGCGTCGTCCAGGCGGGTCTCGCGGCGCCGGCCGCTGACTGCACGCAGGGGACCAGCATCTTCACCATCGCGGCAGGCAGCGAGGTGACCATCGAGGACCTGAACATCCGGCACGGCTGCGCGGCACAGGGCGGCGCAATCAACAACGCCGGGACGCTCCAGCTCAAGCAGGTGACGCTCTACGACAACTTCGGCAGCACCGGCGGCGCGGTCTACAACGCCGGCGGGCTGACCGTGGCCGACAGCACCATAACGCACAATCTGGGCGGCGCCGCGGGCGCGGGCATCCACAATGCCGCCAGTGCGACGGCCGCCGTGAAACGCAGCACCGTGGTCGCGAACGTCCTGAGCGGAGGAGCCGGGAGCAACCTCAGTAACCTGGGCACGATGTCCGCCGGCGGGTCGATCCTTTCTGCGTCCGGCCCGGCCGCGCAGTGCTCCGGCACGATCACCTCTCTCGGCTACAACCTGGTGAACGGTCCGGCCTGCTTCACGCCTTCAGGGACCGACCTCAGCGGCGCTTACGATCCGCAACTGGGCGAGCTCCGCGACAACGGCGGCGCCACGTTGACTCTCGCTATCCCGGAGGGCAGCCCTGCGGTCGACCGGGGCTACCCAGACACGAGCGACGACTGCAAGAGCCACTGGGAGGGCGCCCGGTGGATCGAAATGAAGGACCAACGGGGCCGTTTGCGGCCGTTCGACGAGCCCAATGGCCTGGGCGGGCACTGTGACGCCGGCGCGTACGAGTACGGACCGCGCACGTTGACGGTTGACGCCGTGGCCGAGCCGGACCCGGCGGCGCTCCTGTACGCAGACCTGCAGGAGGCGCTCGACGACTCGCTGGCGGGCGACATCGTTGAGGTGCGGTCGGGCATCTACACGGGCAACTTCATCGTCTACAAGGATCTGACGATCAGGCATGCCTCGATCGACGTGTCCAGGCTTAGCCCGGAGCTGGGCGTCGACGTGCGCGCGATCTTGCAGGCGTCAGCACGCACGGTCGGCGAACAGCGACGGCTCGACCAGTACGCCGGCACCACGTTAAGCGTTCAGGGCTACGGCTTCACGGATGCCAGCTTCGAGCCCTCAGGCCTCGTCACCGCATCACTGAGCGGGCTGACGATCCGGCATGGCGCGGGGAAGCAGGGCGGCGGCGTGCATAACCGCGGCAACCTGACCATCGATAGCTGCACGATCGAGAGCAATGCAGCCATCAATGAGCTAGACGAATCCGGCGTTGTAGTGGCGGTGAAGGGCGAGGGCGGCGGCATCTACAATACCGGCCAGCTCACCTTGATCCGCAGCACAGTGTCGGGCAACCGGGCCGAATACTATGGTGGCGCGCTGTATAACGATGGAACCGCCGCGAGGGCAACGGCTGCAATCACTGCCACTACCCTGGCGAACAACCTGGCAAGCCCGCTCCCGGATCAGCAAGTGATCTCGTTCCTGGATGCCGGCCTGTCAGAGTCGTCGCTCACCGTCACTTCGGGCGACGAGATCCGCTTCGAGACGCAGACCAGCCAGTCGCACACCATGGCCGTGCAAGGGCCACCTGAGGGCGTGACCTGCTCGCCCCTCTCGATCAACGTGCCCGTGATAGGCGCGGGCCTGTCCGTGCCGCTCATCTGCACCACCGATGCTTCGGTGCCGACAGCGCCGCCGAACAATACGCGGACTGTGACGGTGAAGGATCCCAACTACCCCGCGTTCGAGCTTACGCTGACGGTGACCGCGCCGGAATACACGCCCAACGGTGCAGCGCTCTTCCAGACGGGTACGAGCTTGACGACCCTGGACCGTTCGATCGTGTTCAGTCCGGGCGCCATCCGGACCTGCGCTAGGGCCGGCGTTCTTGCACAGATCGAATCCCAGGGCACGAATCTTTTTGGCCCGGAGACCATAGATGGCACGGCCAACCGGAGCTCGTGTACACCGGCGCTCAACGACATCAAGGCGAACCCACTTCTGGCCGAGTTATCCGACAACAACATGATCGACTTTGCGGCCCAGACGATGTCGGGCTATGCCTACACACACGCGCTGCTGCCAGGCAGCCCCGCGATCGATAAGATCGCGCCCGACGTCTGCGGCGCCGCTGAGGTCCACGAGGTCAACCTTGGAGAGCCCCAGGATACCGAGATCGAAGAGGGCGATATCGTCCGCTGGGAAAGCACGGTTGCACGCACCGCGGTCTTCAACGATGGCGCGTCAGACATGCAACTCGTGGAGCTGCCCGGGGGGACTGCCACCGTAGAGATGCAGTTCGAAGAGCCCGGCTCCTATGTCTTCCGGGTCTACGATCCGAGCACGCTTGAGCAGGTCAGTTGGGCCACGATCACCGTGGGGCCGGGTGAGCGCCTGGTCGATCAGCGGGAGGTCGTGCTGCCGCAACGCGGCAGTATGCTGAACACCTATCGATGCGATATCGGCGCTTACGAGTTCACGCCCTGGGTCGTCGGAGAGCCTCTGCCGCGGCCACCATCTGCTACCGGAAAGCAAGCGCCCACATGGAGCGTGACCGGGGGCGCCGCAGATACGTCGGGCGTCTACGACGCCTGGAGCATCGCCCGGCACCTGGACCTGGCTGCACGCCCCACCCGGACGAGCGATCCATTGGAGAAAGCTACGGTGAGTTGGGCGCTGGATGACGTCACCTCCGCGGTGCGCATCGTCCAGACCGGCATCGTCGTCTGGCCCGCCGATCCACAGCTTCACATTTCCGGCGCGGCGGTGCAGTTGGATCATGACGCGATCACGGACGGTTACGCGGTTTCGGCTGCAACCGCGCAAGCGTACGAGGGCGAAGAGCCTGTCCTGAACCTGGCAGGCAACATCGTCAGCACGAACGTCTTCAACCGCACGGAGCTCACCGGCAACCTTTACCCCGGCGATTCCTACACGGTTCTCCGGTTCGTCAAGGGAACGCAGACCAGCGCCGATGTCAAGGTGCTGGCCGTCAAAACCGTGGATTGGAACACGCCAGGCATCCGTGACATGCGCGATCGTGACGCAACAGACGGCTACAACAATACCGACTGCGTGATCGGCCGGGAACTGCAGTATCCTGCGCTCACGGATCTTCCGGAGACCGCAGGCGCGGCGGCCACGCTCGGCGGTCACGACGATCCGGAAGGCCGGCCGGGCTGGCTGCTCAGCGGAACCGCATACGACGGTGTGCCGGCGGCCGCGGACCTGGCGTCGACCGAGAACACCACGGACGCGCTCGTGGAGCCGGCCCATGTGCGGTTGCTGCGCGAGGGCCCGATCATCCCGATCCTCGATCAGGCGCCTACTGCCTTCGGCAACGAGGATCTCGTCGACGGAGGCCACGATCTGGAGGTGGCCTGGTATCTGCAGGACAGCCGCCATATCGCCTGGCCAGTGAAGAGCGCCGGGTATCGGTGCCGCTGGCCCCTCGATAGCATGACCGCGAAGATCGTGATCGCCAGCGAGCTCGGCTCGGAGCTCGGCGGGCAAGTGATCCTCGATACCGCACGGTACAAGGATCCGACCGTATACCACCAGACAGACCCGGATAAGATGGGCTACAGCCCCAACCACGAACACGCACTGCTGGCTGCGTCCGCGCTCGGCAACGCCGCGCCGGCCCTGTACGCGCTGCGCACGGATCTGTTCGATCGAGACACGCAGCGACCCGGCTCGCAGTCCTATGCGCTGCTGAAGTTCCGCGATGCCGCCCAGGACGACCGAATCCAGGTGGCGACCTATCGCGTCGAGCTGACCCAGGACGCCGTCCCCACCACCGGGGCGATCACGCAACCAGGAACCATCTCGCCGGCCGCCGCAGCAGCCGGTGCGACTGCCTCGATAGCGGCCGCGCCGGATGCAGGCGCGCTCACGCTGAAGGTCGGCAGCGGAGTGCTGTCACCCTACGGCACGGTGACCGTTCCGGTGGAGGCCTTCGGCGCAGCGGGACTGCGCTCGATCTCGGTGATGGTCAGCTACGACGACGCGCTGCTCGCGCCGGTGCGCTGCACGCCGAATCGCAACAGCGTGGCCGAGCGGCCCACCAACATCACCGTCGAGGCCGAGCAGGGCGTCGTTGCCCAGCAGGTCGTGCACTTGCGGGCGCGAGCCCAGGCCGGCACGGATCTCCGCTACGAATGGGACTTCGGTGATGGATCTGTGCAGTACGATTCGCGCGAGACCAGCCACGTCTACCGGACCGCAGGCATCTACACAGTCGTCGTCACGGTCTCGAATGGCTTCTTCGAAGGCGAGGCGTCCGGCGAGGTTGCTGTTACGGTGGCGGATGAGCCCGGCGTGATCGAACTTCTCCAGGAAGAGGAAGCACCATTCGGCTGTCGCATCACGGAGCCCGGCACGTTGGTGCTCGATCTGCGCACGCTCAACAGGCATGGGCTTTCCGGCAGTCTCAAGCTGGCGGACCTGGAGTTCGGCCCCGGAGCGAGTTGGCCGGCGCCCGCCGGCGCGTCGCTTGGGATCACGGCGACCGCGCTGGCCGGACCCGACTACAGCCGACTGCGCTACGGCATCACTGCAGGAGCCCCCGTGTATGCGCCCGCGCCGCTGCGCGGCCTCCTCGACATCCAACCCTGCGCCGAGACCCAGGCCGCGGACGACCCGAGCACCCACACGAAGCCCGTCTCCTTCTGGAAGGACTGGAAGGGCATGCTGTGGTCGCGGGCCGCGGGGGACATGTCGGTGCAGTACTTCTACCCCCTGCAGACCGGCTTCTACCTGGATGACGCTTACGCGCAGGACCATGGCCTGGTTGATCCGGACACCAGCGAAGTCCTGGGGGAAGCAGAGCGGGCCGGCATGTGCGTGCCCTGGCTCGACGAGCTACCCGAAGAAGCATACCCGGAGGACACGGAACCGTTGGCCTGGACCGACAACACGGGCGCAGGCCGAACGGATATGGTCTATCCTGTTGCGTACGCGTCCGGTTGGCCCGCGCTGCCCGCGCTGCTGAACGTGGGCGAGACAGTGTACGAGCGTGCCAAGGGCGGCGTCTCTGCGATCGCATCACAGGTCGCCGTAGCGCGGGTCTATGACGGCCTTGCCGGCGGGGAATGGAACAACGCATCCGGAACGGTGGAGATCTCGGGCGCCGGCCTCGACACCTACCTGGCCCAGCTCATCGATCCGCTCGGCGAAGTATCGGTGGGCCTGGATGTCACCGTAGACGATCAACCGGGCCTGCCCGCAGGCATCAAGGCGGAGCGCCTGCTCTACGGCGGCGGCCTGGCCATCGTCGGTACTGCCTCTGATCCGGACCTCAACCTTCCGTTCAGCCTGCGCAGCCGGGTCCTGTACCGCGATAACGGCTCCCTGGTCTTCCGCGGCTACTACGATGGCGCCTCGCCGGAATACATCAAGGGAGACCCGCTCCTGCTGCTGAACGTCATGTCGCTCTCGGATATGTACCGGTTGCAGGCGCTGTGCGATGACGACGCGAATCCTGACTGCGCGACCTGGGACGCGGCCATCGAGGCGCTCTACTGGAAGAGCCTGAACCCACGGGCGCTGGACCTCTGCCGCAACGCGAGCGGTGAAACCTACCCCGGCGATCCCGACGCGATCGCCACCCACTCAGTGGAGTTCGACCCTGCAACGATGCGCGGCTGCGACAGCGTAGACGCGCCTGTGTACTGGCGCGACGGCGATCCCGATCGGGCATACCTGGTCGGCGTACAGGACAACGACGACAACGGCATCCCCGAGCCATTCGAGGGT
>CAZMIS010000194.1:0-8108 GCA_964566325.1 uncultured Anaerolineales bacterium | reverse complement strand
GTCGCCCTCGACGAACGCAAGCACCTCGTTCCACAGGATCGCGCGGCCGTCGCCCGTCTGATCGGGGCCCGCGGGCGGCGTGTTGTTCTCCATCCGGCACGCCGCGGTGCAGCTCTGACAGGCAAAGCATTTGTCCAGATCGATGACCATTCCCCAACGGGGCATTTGCGCCTCCAGTGAGAAGGAAGATTGAAGATGGAAGATTGAAGATCAGCGATCGTGACCGGTACAGGCGTGGTCCGTCATCTTGCTCTCGTCTTTCCTCTTCCTTCTTCCTCTTTCCTTCTTCCTTCAAACCTTATAGATCTTCACCCGCGTGACGCCGTCGCCGGCGAGAAGCCGGTTGACGTTCTCGCCGACCACCAGCGGCGCGGCGCTGCCGCGACCCCACTTGACCGCCGATCGATGACCGAGGCCCGGCGGCAGGTACACGGCGTTGGGCCAGAGCCCCTGGTAGAGGCGAACCCGCGCCTGCACCTTGGCCAGCGGAGACTCGACCCACACCAGGTCGTGGTCCGCAAGCCCCAACGGCGCCGCAGCCCGCGGGCTGATCTCCACCCAGTTGGTCCACTTCATGTTAGACTGCAGCCCGTAGCTCTCCTGCAGGGTGGGCACGATCCCCCACCACGTGCGCGGCTGGGTGATGAGCCCCTGCGTGACCAGCAGGAACGGATACTCGCTCGCCGTGAGCTCCTGGCCCGACGCGTCGAACCCCGGGAGGCACACCTGATCGACAGCGTCCGTCTCGCCCTCCATCACCGCGAAGACCTCGCGTGAGAAGAAGTCGAAGCGGCCGTCCTGCGGCGCGTTCAGCCGGTCACGGCCGACGATGTTGCTCCACGCCTTGCTACCCGGCTCCGCGTTGAAGTAAACCATCTCCGACCACACGCCGTTCTCGTCGAATTTGGCCCAGTCGGTGTCGATGGCCGATAGCCGGTGCTCGAACAGCGCCTTGTAGTCTCCGAAAGGCAACGCCTGGCCGGCCGCACCGCCAAGCGCCGCGGCGAGGGCCAGCACGACGTCGCCCGGGTTGCGCGTGTCGTGGACCGGCTCCACCACCGGCCGCCGCACAGACGCGCCGGGATAGCCGACGCCCTCGACGAAGTCGTCGCCCCAGATCTCCAGGAACGTGCTTGCGGGCAGGATGACGTCCGCGTGCGCGGCCGTTTCGTCGAGCGTCGATGCGAAGCTGACCACGAACGGGATCTTCAGGAGTGTCTCGGCCATGGCGCCGCCCGCGGGCAACTCGTAGACCGGATTCGTGTTGTACACGAAGAGCGCATTGACCGGGTACGGGTCGCCGGAAAGCAGACGGGCCGCCAACGCGGCTGCCGAAGGCTGCTCGAAGGGGCTGGCCGCGACAGCGTCGAGCCGCGGCTGCGACATCGAGGCCGCGTCGGGCAGCGGGCCGCCGGGCCAGTCTGCAAGGTTGGGGAAGCGCTGCACGAGCACGCCGCCCTTGGCATCGATGCTGCCCACCAACGCGTTCAGTGCGTGCACCGCGAGCGCCGCACGCACGTCGAGTCCTTCCGGCTCCAGCGGCATCAGTGCGATGGCTGGCCGGTTGGTGGCGAACTCGCCGGCCAGCCGCGCGATGTCTGCGGCCGGCACGCCGGTGATGAACTCGACCCGCTCGAGCGGATAGTTCTCCAGCACCAGGCGCTTGAAGCCCATGTGCGAAACGCCCTGTGCGTCGGTGAAATCCTCGAAGCCGAACGTAAAGTCGCGGACGAAATCCGCATCGTACAGGTTGCTGTTGATGATGACGTTGGCCATGCCCAGCGCCAGCGCTGCATACGTATCGGGCCGGATCGGCACCCATTCATCGGCCTTCACGGCGGTCAGGGAGAGGCGCGGGTGCACCGCAACGAACTTGCCGCGCTCGGGCCGGCCGCGGCGCATGAACGCCAGTGCGGCCAGCGCCGAGATGACGTGCCGGCCGCTCTCAAGCAGATTGCCGCCGAACGCCATGACGTAGGAGGCGTTGTTCAGGTCGTAGGCCGGGTAGCCGTTGATCCCCTGTGAGAGGAACATCGCCGTTCGGGCAGCATGTTCGCCCGCGCCCTCAAGCGAGATGCTGTTAGGTGACCCGTAGGCCGCCATGAAACGATCGATCGTAGCCCGCATCGAGCCGCGGGTCTCGCTGTGCAGGAACGCAGCGGTGTGGGGCTGGCCTGCATCGCGCAGCTCGGCCAGCTTGCCCGTCACCAGCGCCAGCGCCTCGTCCCAGGAGACCTCACGCCAGGATGTCTCAGGGTCCGTCTTGCTGCCGTTGCGCACCCTGGGTCGCTCGATCCGTTCCGGGCTGTAGAGCATCTCCAGCGATGCCTGGCCGCGGAGGCAGCAGACCCCCTGGTTCACCGGGTGAATGGCGCTGCCCTCGACTTTGACCGCGCGGCCGTCGACGACCCGCACCTCCAGCCCGCAGCCGGAAGGGCACAGGGCGCACGTGGTCCGCACCCACTTCTCGTCGAGCGCGGCCGCGGCAAATGCCGCGCGGCCCGGGCGGGGAGCGGCGGCCCCGTCAAGGAGCGCCCGTGTGCCGGCGGCCGCGGCCACGGTTGCGGCCGTCACCCCGGTGAGCTTAATGAAGCTGCGTCGTGAGAAGCTACTCATCAGTTCCCCGCATACATGCGCAGCCAGGCGGCCAGCTCCGCTCTGGCGGCATCCGCAGCGGCATCCGCCCGCAGCGGCTCAGCCGCCCGGACCTCGCCGGGCACGGCGCCTGGCACCGCGACAAAATCGGCCTCGTCGATCGTGAGACGCACGCCGAGCAGCGCCAGGGCATCGGTGAGGCCCGGCACCACTCCCGGCCGCCCGCTGCCCACCCACGCCTGCCCGCGCGGCGTGCGCAGGCCGCCGCCCGACGGGCTGATGTGGCAGCCCGCGCACGGCTCCCCGGTCTGCTCGGAGTACTCGGGCAGCGCGGCGGTCGGCTGGCCCGCGGCCAGCACGACGGCAAGCACAATGACGAATGCCAGCGCGATCAGCGCACCGCGTTTCATACTTCTTCTCCGATAATCACTGTCTCGCCGTCCACGCGCACCGCGATTTGCTCGAGCGGCAACGGCGGAGGTCCGGCCAACACCTCTCCGAACTGGTCGAAGCGGCCGTCGTGGCAGGGGCAGTAGAACTCCTTCGCCCCCTCCTGCCATTGGACCAGGCAGCCCAGGTGCGTGCACACCAGGGAGAAGCAGCGGATGCTCTCCGGCGTGCGGACCACCAGGGCCGGCGTTGCGCCGTAGGTCACCGGTTTGCTCGCGCCCACCGGCAGGTCGGCCAGGGGAAGGCTGATTGGCTTCGCCGCGGCAGCCGACGCCTTCGGGAAGAGCACCGATTGCAGGCCTGTGCCGGCCCACGCTGCGCCCACCACGGCCATCCCCGCCAGGATGAACTGGCGCCGTGACGCCAGGGGTGAGGTCAGGGGTGCATGCGGCTTGGTCAACTCATCAGACATCGAAGCACTCCGAACGGAGAATGAAACCCGTCCTGCGAACGACCGTCATCATTCGGGTGACTCAGGGTCAACGATCGGATCGACCCCCACGTAGCCGTGGCAGTTGTTGCAGCTCTTGGCCGGCTCGTGACAATACAGGCAATCGGCCTGCTCCAGATCCCCGCGATTCACCATATCCATGTGGTGGGTCTGCCACCAGTCCAGCGGACTGTGGTACTCGGGTGCTGGATACTGCGCGCCGATGCGGACCGCCAGCGGTCCCTCGCCGTCCTTCACCGGCTTCTCGACCCAGCCCGGATAGAATCCGGCGATCAGGCCCACGATGACCGCGATGGCCAGCAGTAGAAAGAGCTTACGCATGCTGCGACTCCGTCCCAAATTCGATGATGCAGCGGCAATTCGCCAGAATGGCCCAGGCAATGGCTCAGCGATGCTGAGCTTTGCTGAACCAGGGCCTACATCTTCAACGCGTTGCAGAACAGCTGGATCACGCCGCCGACCTCGGCCGGTACGTCCCAGTATTTCATCACTTCCGGCAGCTGCGCCTTGCAGATCGCGCACGGGGTAGCGACGAAGTTGGCCCCCACGTGCTTGACCGCCATCGCCCGCGGCTTACCGCCCGCCATGCGCACCGGCATGACCTCATCGGTCAGCAGCCCGCCGCCCGCGCCACAGCAAAACGTCTTCTCACGGATCGTGTCCGCGGGCATCTCCTCGAAGCGGTTGCAGCTGGCGCGCAGCAGCTCCCGCGGCTCCTCCAGCAGCTGGCCCGCACGCGCCGGGTTGCACGGATCGTGGTAGGTCACCAGGTACTGATCGTTCGCCGTCTTGTCGAGCTTGCCGTTGAACGCACCGCGGCGCAGCATGTGGGCCATGTACTGGCTGATGTGGTACGGGTAGGGCGGGTCGAAGTCATCCATGGGGCCGTTCAGCGCGGGCGTGAAAATGCCGGCGCGCCAGGCGTGCCCGCACTCGCCCCAGATGATCGTCTTCACCCCCAGCATGCGTGCGGCTTCGAGAATGCGCTTGTTGACCTGCTTCAGGTTGTCGTAGTTCAGGAAGAGCCCGAAGTTGCCGCCCTCGTTGCAGTACGTGCTCGTGGTCCAGCGCACGCCGAGGAAATGGAACAGCTTGCCGTAACCGATCATGGTGTCGGTGTTGGCAAAGTTGTCCGCAGACGGCGGCACCAGCAGCACATCCGCGCCCGCATCGTCCACCGGGAACTTGATCGGAACGCCCGTCAACTCCAGGATGTCGTCCTCCAGGAACTCGCAGTTATCCTTCCAGGCGGCCGGCGGGATGCCCAGATTGTTGCCTTGCTCGTACACCTTCGCCACGACCTCGGTGACATACTTGGTGGTGACACCCATGGCGCACATGACCTCGCGTGCGGCCGCGGTGATCTCCGCCGTATCGATGCCGTAGGGACAGAACACCGAGCAGCGCCGGCACTCGGAACACTGGTAGAAGTAGGTGTACCACTTCTGGAGCATCGCCTCATCGAGGTCCGCCGCATTCACGGCGCCGGGACAGGTGCGGCCGGCCAGTGTGAAATAGCGCCGGTATACCGCCCGCAACAGCTCGGCACGCGCCACGGGCATGTTGTTCGGATCACCGGTGCCCAGGTAGTACTGGCACTTGTCCGCGCAGGCGCCACACCGCACGCAGACGTCCATGAACACCCGCAGCGACTTGTTGCGCTCCAGCAGCTCGCCCAGGCGCTTGATGCCGGCAGCCTGCCAATCAGGGACGCGCTCTGTGGGCAGGTTGATGGCCCGCGTGTCCTTCGGCTTGCTCGGATGGCACCGCACGGCGGCCGAGGCGCCTTCGCGGATGTCCGGAGCCGCGAGAATGCCGTTGTGCGCCGGATCCTTGATGATCGGGGTTTCGTCGAATTTGGCCAACCTAATACCTCGTCCTCAGCTCGCGATCCCATCGCTTGCCGCGTTTCTGGATCTCGTAGGCCTGGTTGCGCGTCGGGCTGAAGAGAATGCCGCCCGCGTGAAGCAGCTTGCTGAAGGGGAAGTAAACCAGCAGCAACGCCACCAGCAGGAAATGCACCAGGAAGAGCGGGTGTTGTGGCGGCGCGGTCGGTCGCAGGGTCAGCAGCCCGAGAATGAACGCCTTGACGTCGACGATGTTCACGTGCAGCCAGTACTTCACCAGGATGCCGGTGGCAGCGATCAGCCCCATGAGGGCCAGCGCCATGAAATCCGGCAGGCCGGAGAGGTACATCGTGCGCGGCAGGGCGAGGCGCCGCCAGAACAGATAGAGCACCGCCAGCCCGAAGATGTAGCCGGCCCAAAGCGCCACCGGTGACACGAGCACGGACAGGCCCGGCACCGGGTAGGTGAAGTAGCGCAGGTGCCGCAGCAGGATCACCCACAGCGCGGCATGAAAGACCCACGCGCCCGCCCACAGGGCCTTGTCGGCCTTGAACAGCGCCGGGAAGAGCAGGACATCTCCGGCCACGCGCACGGCCGCCCCACCATCCGTGTCCGGCGCAGGCGTGACCGCGACCGGCAGTGGCGCGGGCGTGCGGAGATACCCGAACAGCCGCCACAGCAGGCCAAGGACAAATGTGATCGCGGCAAAATAGCTGAAGCCGACGACGAAGATCGTGAACAACGTCCAGAGGGCAGTGGAAGTGGACAAGGGTCGCGCTCCGTGCCAGATGCATTAATGCTGCGTCCCGCACTCAGCCGCACTTCGCGCACCCCCGGGGATGCGTGATCCCGTGCGGGCTGTCGTGCGGGACGCCATAGGCCCAGCAAGGCTGGACGCCGTGCGTCCGGTCTTGCCGGACGCCAAACGGGACGCAGTGCATCCCGTCCCGAATGGTGCTTACACGCAGCCGGTCGGCTTGGGAAGCCCGGCGATCTTGCAGGCGCCCTTCGCCGGTCCGCTCGGGAACATCTCGTAGATATCCTTGAGCGGGAACCCGGTTTCCTTGCACAGCTTCCGGATCATCGGTGCGATGCCGAACTGCTGGTAGTAGTCGCGCAGGTAGTTGACCACCTTCCAGTGATCCTCGGTCAGTACTTCCACATCCTCGGTCACGGCGATAGCCGCAGCCAGCTCCGGCGTCCACGTGTCCGGTACCTGGATGAAGCCGTCCTCATCCACATCGATTTCGATACCACTAAGGTTAACAATGGGCATGTTGCCTCCCTGATAATCGCTCTACGCTTCCGAGGAGCCGCACCGAACGTGTACGCACACTCGATCGGACTTCACCAGGCGTATGCGTGCCGTCCTCAGCCCTCACCCAGCTTGATGAAGGTTGCGCCGCCGAACGATTCGAACTCCAGCGTGCCATCGTTGACCAGCTCGCTCAGCGCCTTCTTCGTGGTGCGCAGTTCCACCTCGAGCCCTTCGGCAATCTGGCGCGCCCCGATCTTCTTCTTGCTGTTCCTGACGTACTCCACGATCCTGGCCTTGAGTTCTTCGTCTGACATCGTATCTCTCTCCCCTCGCTAGCATGTAGAGACGTTGCATGCAACGTCTCTACATGCAACGGATCCTTACCACTTAAACGTAGGCGTTGACCGGAAAGTTTCAGACGCCAGGGTGTAGTCGTCGATGAGCTGTTCCTTGAACTCGATACCGGTCAGGGTGAAGAAGCGCTCCCAACCGATGCGATCGATCCATTCGCCCATACGCTCGTGCTTGTGTGCATGGCTGGCCCACGTCTCGACGATGTGCCTGACGGCAGTCGTCACCTCAGGCCAGCGGGGCGGATTGTTCGGCAGGAACGGGATCACCAGCCGCGAGAACTTCGGCGGGGTGCGCGCGCTCGAGATCTTGCCGCCCACCCAGATCGAAACACCGTCGCCGACCGGGTCGGCCAGGGGCATGCCCGGGCACATGGTGTAGCAGTTGCCGCAGTACATGCACTTCTCTTCGTTGACGACCAGCGACTTGGTCTTCGGATCGGGTCGGATGGCGCCGGTCGGGCAGGCCGCGATGACGTTCGGGATCTCGCACTTGGCGCGCACGAGGTCGTGATTGATGGCCGGGGGCTTCCGATGGATGCCCAGGATGGCCACGTCGGAGCAGTGCACCGCGCCGCACATGTTCAGGCAGCACGCCAGGGAGATACGGCAATACGCGGGCAGCTTCATGTCGATGAAGTACTCGTACAGGTCATCCATGACCGCCTTGACGACGCCTGACGCATCGGTGGCGGGCGTATGGCAGTGGATCCAGCCCTGGGTGTGCACTGGATTGCTGATCGCGTGTCCCGTGCCGCCCACCGGGTAGCCTTGTTCGCCCAGGAGGGCAATCAGCGGCTGGACCTTCTCAGGATCGCTGACCAGGAACTCCAGGTTGTGCCGGCTCGTGAAGCGCAGATGGCCATCGCAGAACTGATCGGCGATGTTGCACACGTCCCGGATCCAGTCGGTGCTGACCAGGCGGGAGGAGCCCACACGCACGGTCCACAGGCGATCGCCCGACTCGGCGACGTGCACCAGCAGGCCGGGCTGCAGCCGCTCGTGATACTTCCACTGGCCGTAGTTCTTCTGGATCACCGGAGGAAGCATCTCTCGGAAATAGGGCGGTCCGAAATCGGTCCGAGTAGCCATCACTTCACCTCCTCAGGGTCCCAGAAGTAGTAGGGGTTCGCGCGCGGCGCCCGCACCATCTGGGG
>CAZMIS010000193.1:0-8128 GCA_964566325.1 uncultured Anaerolineales bacterium | reverse complement strand
GCCGGGTCGTTGGGCGGGGAGAGTCTCACGGCGGCCACTGGCGGAGGCCTGGCGCCGCCCGACGCGGCGTATCGTTTTCAGGCATTTCCGCGCCTGGCCATCGCCGTGCAGCTGTGGGAGGGGGACGAGGAGTTTCCCGGCCGCGTCCAGATGCTGTTTGACGCGCATGCCAGCCACTATCTGCCGACCGAGGACCTGTCGGGGGTGGGGGACTGGCTGGCCCACAAGCTCAGCCATGCCAGTTAGCAGACCGGGGATGGCCCCGATAAGGAGGTTGTTATGACGGTGCAGGTTGGTCAGATCGCACCCGATTTCCGGCTCAAGAGCCACCTGGGCCAGGAGGTGAGCCTCAGCGACTACCGGGGGCGCAACGTCGTCCTGGTGTTCTTCCCGCTCGCCTGGACACCCGTCTGAACAGATCAGATCCCATCCTACGAGGCCGATCTGGCCCTGTTCGATGGGATGAAGGCCCAGGTCCTGGGCCTCAGCGTCGATAGTACGGATTGCCTGCGCGCCTGGGCGGAAAGCCTGGGCGGCATCACCTATCCCCTGTTGAGCGATTTCTACCCCCACGGGCAGGTCGCACAGCTGTATGGCGTCCTGCGCGCCGAGGGCTACTCGGAACGCGCGATCTTCGTGATCGACAAGGAGGGCATCGTTCGCTATGTCGACGTGCACGACATCGACCATCAGCCCGAAAACGATACGCTCTTCGCTGTCCTGGCCGAGCTGGAACCTGAGGCGGGTGCGGCGTTGGCCGAGCAGGTCCGGCTGATGGAGTTGGAGGCGTGGCGGCAGCCGCGGCCGGCAGACGACCTGGTCATCTACTGCACCCCCTGGTGCTCCGACTGCCGCCAGGCGCGCGCCTGGCTCGATGAGCACGGCATCCCGTACGCCGAGATCGACATCTCCAAAGATCGGGTGGCCGCAAAGCGCGTGCGTCACTGGGCCGGCGGCCACGAGACCACCCCCACGTTCGACTACAAGGGGACGATCATCGTGGACTGGCAGTTGGAGCGGCTGCGCGAGGCGTTGGGCGGGAAGTGATTGAAGATTGAAGATGGAAGATTGAAGATTACTGGGGGAGGGCGAGCGTGAAGAGCAGTCTGGGAGGGATTTACCCGCCGATCATCACGAGCTTTCGCGAAGATGGGGCGGTGGACTACGACGACCTGGAGGCGAACCTCCGGCACTGGGTCAGCCAGCCGCTCGATGGCGTCGTGATGCCCGGCTCGAACAGCGAGGCGGCGTACCTAACCCACGAGGAGCGCGTGTCCATCTGGCGCGTGTGTGCGGATGTGCTGCGCGGCACGGGCAAGCGCCTGATCGCAGGCACCGGCGTCGAGAGCACCGCTGAGACGATCGAGCTCACGAACGAGGCTGCGGCGCTCGGCGCGGACGCCGCACTGGTGTTGCCGCCGATGTTCTACCGTGCCCAGCTCACGCCCGAGGTGCTGATGGCACACTATCGCGCGGTGGCCGATGCATCGCCCATCCCGCTTCTGGTGTACAACGTTCCCGCGTTCACCAACATCGACTTCGCGCCCGCGACCCTCCTGACCATGGGCGAACACGAGCGCATCGTGGGATGCAAGGACAGCAGCGCCAACGTGGTCAAATGCGCGAGCGTGCTGGCCGCGCGGCCCGATTTCCAGGTGTTCTCGGGCACGGGGAGCGCGCTGTTGCCCTTCCTGAGCATCGGCGCGGTGGGCGGGATCATGGCGCTGGCGAACTTCGCCGCCGAGCCTCTGCGCAAACTGTGGGACGCGTTCCACGCGGGCCGTTGGGACGAGGCCAGGCGCCTGCAGCTCGCGCTGGCCGACATCAACACTGCGGTGACGGCCAGGTACGGTGTGGCAGGCCTGAAGTACGCGATGGACCGGACGGGGTTCAGGGGCGGGGCGCTGCGCCGGCCGCTGCAGCCGCTGGCCGCGGATGGCCGCGCGGAAATCGACCGCCTGCTGGCGAAGCTCGGGGTGGATCTGGCAGCTTGTTCTTAGGAGCGCGCTCTGATAACATAAGGGCAGCGGCCCGTTGGGGCAGCCACGGATAGTTGACGGTTACAGGAGCGCCATAATGACCACCGGATCGCTCGATTGGCCAAGGGACAAGATAGCCGCCTTTTGTCTGCGGTGGCAGGTCAGCGAGTTGGCGGTCTTCGGATCGGCACTACGGGGTGAACTGCGGCCAGACAGTGATGTCGACCTGCTGATTACGTTTTTGCCAACTGCCACTTGGGGCCTTCTGGATCACGTGCAGATGAAGCAGGAACTGACCGGCATCCTCGGCCGCGAGGTCGACCTGGTCACGCGGCGCGGCGTCGAGCGGAGCCACAACCCTGTGCGGCGGAAGGCGATCCTCAGCAGTGCGGAGTCCGTTTATGTCGCGCGATGAAGCCATCCTGCTCGACATCGCGCGCGCCCTCAAGCTGATCATTGCATTTACCCGGGATACCGACCCCACGGCGTTCTTTGATGACGCTAAGACACAATCCGCTGTGTTGCATCAGTTATTGGTGCTTGGCGAGGCCGTAAAGAGACTGACTTCAGAGTTTCGCGCGGAGCATGCGTCCGTCCCGTGGGTCCTCATTGCCGGGATGCGCGACAATCTCATCCACGAGTATGATACGGTCGACCTCGATGAGGTTTGGCGAACCGCCACGCATGATGTTCCAAGACTGCTGGCAACCTTGAGGACCTGGCTTCCGCCGTCCAAGTCCTGATCAACCCCCGAACCGCTGCGTCCAACGGAGGACGGCCGTCTCGACCGACAGGCGGTGGTGCTCGCGTTCCTCCGCATCGGCCATCTCCACGCGTCGCACCGCCTCTTCCCACACGTCGTTGCGCCAGCGGGTGATCTGGCGCCCGATCAGCCACTCATCCACTGGGCCGAACACTGCGTCGACGAGTTGGAGCACCGGCTGGCGGCGCTCCAGGATCTCGTCCTGCACGCTGTCGACCGTACGGGCGATGATCTCGTTGACGTGGTTGTAGTCCTCCCGGCGCTGCCGGCGGGCGTCCGGCGACAGGCCTGGCCACTCCTCCTCCAGCAGGTCTGCGGTTGCCAGCACCAGGTCGTAGTTGATGTGCGCGTTCACGCCGAGCAGCAGGTTTTGGAGCGCCACCGTGCCCGCGCGCCTGGCGGCGTCGTGGGTCTGGCGCCAGACCGCGGGCACGCTTTCGTGCCCCACGTCATAAGCGTCGAGCGCGATGAAGTAGTAATCCGCGAAGTGGACGAGCAGCCGGCGGACCCAGGCGCAGTCATGGAACTCGCCGGCATCGACCGCCGCAAGCATGTTGGTCGTCATCATGGCATAGCAGCTCAGGAAGATCGACCGCGCGTCGCCTTCCTCTTCCCAGCGGCAGATGCACGCCTGCATCCGATCGATTGCCAGCTTCGGGTCATCCATGCTGTCGCACCCCGTCTCCATCCTTCGCCGTGCCGGATCATCCTGGCCGATGCCAGGATTCTGCGTGAAGTGTACCAGGGCCGCGTGTGACTCATCGGTTAGCCCGGATACCCTCCCAGCACCGCCTCGAGCGCCGCCAGGTTTTCCGCGTAGGCCGGCTCGTACAGCGGGGTGCATGCGGCCAACTCAGCCTGGCCTGCCATCAGCCGCAGCGCGAAACCCCAGCAGTTCGGCTGGCCGCATCGCCGGCAGTTGGTGCCCGGCAGGAGCTTGAACACGCCCATCACGGTCGGCCGCTGCCGCATCCTGTAGTCCGGCGTGATCTCGCTGCGCCTCTCCCAGGTGCGGTTCACCAGGTTCACCAGGCCCTTCAGCTCGGCGACAGCCGCGTCCCGATCCTCGACGTTGCCGACACCGATCTCATACGCGTGAAACGCAACGGCATGCTCCGCCTTCTTCCAGATCAGGGCATCAGCCGCCTGCGTGTAGATCGCCCCGTGCAAGGTGGCGTTGAGATACGGCAGTACGGCCGAGATGTCCACCGTCAGCAGCGCCTTGGCTGCGAATCGTTCTGTGCCCGGGTCGCAGGGCGGCGTGAAGATGTCCAGGTCATAGTGTTCGATCAGCATGATGTCTCCTCTGCCGGTGGACGAAGCCGGCCGCGGCCAGGCCCAGCACGGCCAGGACCAGTGCGGCCGCCGGCGCGAGCCATGACCGAGTGGCGGCTGTTGCGCTGCTGTCCATGTCGTCCTGGCTGCCGGCCGGCCCGTCAGCGCACGGTGTGTTAACGCCGCACACGTCGCGCGCTGGCGCAGCGGTTTCGCCCGTCGCGCCCGGCGTCATGGACGGCCAACCGGCGCCGCCGGCGAGCACGAGCGCGTCGATGAGGCCCGGCAGCTCTCCCGTGATCTGTTCGCGACCCATCAGTGCCCGGTCTCCCACCAGCAGAAACGGCGCTGCGGCCTTGCCGCGCCCGTATCCGTAGGTCTCGGCGACGTCGAAGAACGCAGTGATGTCCTCGAGGCTGACGACCTCGACCAGGCGGACCTCCAGCCGCGCACCGTGCTCCTGCTGGAGCGTGGGCAGCAACTCCTCCATGATCTCGTGGCAATAGCCGCATCCCTCGGTCCAATACAGCACGACGTGCACGACCGGCATCGCAGGGCTGGCATCCTCAACGGTCGCGGTGGCATCGGGCAGGCCCCTCTTGATGATGTCGCAATCCTCGCACTCCTGCGCCGCGGCGCGGCCGGCCGCCAGCGCGAACAGCATCAGCAGCACCATGAGGACCCAGCGCGTGGGGCCGTGCCTTACGTCATCTTTCTGCATGGATTCCTTGCCAAACCTTCAAGCACCCTTCACCGGCGGCGGGCAGGCCTCTTCCGCGGCCGCGCCCAGCTCGGGGGAGGAGGGCAGGAGCTCGTGCTTGAACCATCGCCGCTGGAACGCGAACGCGACGCTGACCAGCCCGATCATGACCGGCACCTCGACCAGCGGCCCGATCACTGCGGCGAACGCCTCGCCCGATGCGATGCCGAACACGGCCACGGCCACCGCGATGGCCAGCTCGAAGTTGTTGCTGGCCGCGGTGAACGACATGGTGGTCGTCATCCGGTAGTCCGCGCCTGCACGGTGCCCGATCCAGAAGCTGACCAGGAACATCACCACGAAGTAGATGATCAGCGGGATCGCAATGCGCACGACATCCAGCGGCAGCGCGACGATCAGTTCGCCCTTGAGGCTGAACATCACCAGGATGGTGAACAGCAGGGCGACGAGCGTCAGCGGGCTGATGCGCGGGATGAACCGTTTCTCGTACCACTCCCGGCCCTTCACGCGCAGCAGGATGAAGCGGGTGGCGAAGCCGGCGATCATCGGGATGCCCAGGTAGATGAACACGGTCCTGGCCAGCTCGCCGATGCTGATCCGCACCACCGCGCTCTCCAAACCCAGCGCCTGCGGCAGCACGGTGATGAAGACGTAGGCGTAGATGCTGTAGAAGAGCACCTGGAACACGCTGTTGAAGGCCACCAGGCCGGCCGCGTACTCGGTGTCGCCGTGGGCCAGCTCGTTCCAGACGATGACCATGGCGATGCAGCGCGCCAGGCCGATCAGGATCAGGCCGATCATGTATTCCGGGTAGCCGCGCAGGAAGACCACTGCCAGCACGAACATCAGGATCGGGCCGATGATCCAGTTCTGCAGCAGCGACAGGCCCAGTACCCGAGTGTTGCGGAACACCTCGGGCAGGCGCTCGTACTTCACCTTGGCGAAGGGCGGGTACATCATCAGGATCAGGCCGACGGCGATCGGGATGTTGGTCGTACCCACCTGGAAGCGGTTGATGAACTGCTCGATGCCGGGCACGAGGTAGCCGATGCCGACGCCGATCGCCATCGCGAGAAAGATCCACAGCGTCAGGAATCGATCGAGTGTCGAAAGTCGTTTCGGCGCGGCAGCACGGGCCGGTGCAGAAGCGCGTGTCATCGTGACCTCCTTGCGTCAGCGATGCTGAGGCTACTTCTCATCCGCCGTCAGGGCGTTTGTCAGCAGTGTAACGATCTGGCTCGGCGCGGGAACGCGTCCGCCGCTGACGAGTCTGTCGTTGACGACCAGGCCGGGCGTGGCCAGCAGCCCGTAGCGCTCGTATTCTGCGTAGTCGCCCGTCTTCTCGAAGGTTGCTTCGACGCCGAGTTGTTCGACCGCCGCCTTGGCGTGCTTTTCCAGCCGTTCGCAGTTGGCGCATCCGCCGCCGAGGATCTTGATGTACAGGGTCATGGGGTTCCTCCGATTGAAGATTGAAGATTGCAGATTGAGAATTGGCGTGCCATGATGGATGCGTCCCTAAACATGTGAGGTCTTGCCGCCGGTCACCGCCGGCGCGGCGCGGAACGCGGCCAGCCGGTGCAGGACGAGCGCCAGGAGGGCGAGGCCGAGGGCCGCACCACCGGCGATCAGCCACCCGTTGGCGCCATCCACCCATGCGCCGAACAGCAGGCCAGCCAGTGTGCTGAAGAGCGCCACCCAACCGACATAGACCAACGCCTTCGTCCGGCCGATGACCTTCGAGGTGATCAGCACGCTCTGCAGGCTCAGCTCGGGGTCGGCCATCAGGTAGGCGAGCAGCGGGCCGCGGTGCATGCCCAGGTCGAGGAAGAGCCGCGCGATGGGCACCTCGACGAGCGTGGGGAAGTACATCACCACGCCGAACAGCACCGCGACGAAGTTCGCCAACACGGTGTTCTGCCCCGCCAGCGACTCGATCCACTCGGGCCGGATGAGCGGGCGCAGCGCGCCGATGGCGAAGACGCCGACGACCAGCAGCGGAAAGATCTGCCTGACGAAGCGCCAGGTCTCGAAGAGCCACTCCTGCACCTCGTACGCCTCGAACCGCCGCGCGGCGAGGGCCAGGCCCACCAGGATCAGCGCCACCGCGACGGTCCGACCACCGATCTGCAGCTCGGCCCCACCTGTCGTCACCGGCATGCGCAGCGAGGCGACGATCAGGGTCAGTGTCGTCAATCCCAGCGCGACCGGCGTCCAGCGATTGTAGCCCTCGTCGACCTTGCCCAACCCCCGTGTCGCGGTCAGGCCGATCAGGGCGAGGAGCGCGATCAGGATCACGCCCTGGACGGTGACGCCTTCTTCCCCCCGCGTGGCATCGAACGGCACCCACTGGTTCAGCAGCGCCTGGACGCGCTCGACGCCGGCCAGTGGCAGTTGGAGCTGCACGAACGGGTCGGTCAGCAGCCCCACCTGCAGCGTGCCGGCCAGCAGGAGCGCAAGCAGCAGGCCCAGGAAGAGCCACACCCGCCCTCCGACGCTCGCACGGCCGGCGAACGGATCCGCGGCAGCCTGCTCGTGCGCTGCGTCGGAGCGGCTGAAGATGAGCGCCATGATCAGGCCGATGCCGATGCCGAAGAGCATGGAGAGCAGCAGACGAGCGATGGCGATGTCTGCGCCGAGCGCGACGCCGGAATAGGTGAGCGCGAGGATGTTGATGGCAGGGCCGACGAACAGGAAGGTGACGGCCGGGCCCAGGCCCGCGCCCTTGCGGTAGATGCCCGAGAAGAGGGGCATCACGGTGCACGAGCAGACCGCTAGCACGAAGCCGCCCGCGGCCGCGGCGGGATACGAGATGGTCTTGGGCGCGGTGCGGCCGAGGAAACGGGTGACCGATTCCTTCGGCACGAGCGCAGAGAGCGCGCCGGCCATGAAGAAGGCCGGGACCAGGCACAGGAGAACGTGGGCGGCGAGATAGGCCGCCAGGTTGCCCAGGCCGCTCTGCAGCACGCTCAGCAGGTACTCAGCGATCTGCATCGGTCTACCCTCGGCCGGTCAGCGTGCCGGTGCACTTGGGGCAGTTGCAGCCATGCACGATCTGGCGGCCCATCGGTGGGGCGGGTTCCCCCGCGCAGGTGCGCGTACCACACGCTGCCTCCACCTGGCGCACGACGTTTTCGCCGGCCAGCCGGTAGAAGATGTTCGTGCCCTCGCGCTCGTCGACGATCACACCCGCGTTGCGCAGGATGGCCAGCTGTTGCGAGACGTACGGCTGGGGCTTGTCGAGCGCCGCGGAGAGGTGGCAGACGCACTCCGGCTCGCAGCGCAGCAGGTCCACGATGCGCAGCCGGACGGGATGGCCGATCGCCTTGAGCAGCGCGGCCTGGCGGTGATAAGCATCCATATGCACTCTTCTTTATATAGCAATATCTGCAT
>CAZMIS010000192.1:0-8184 GCA_964566325.1 uncultured Anaerolineales bacterium | reverse complement strand
CCGGCATGGGCGCGGTGATGGGCAGCAAGCAGTTGAAGGCGATCGTGGCAGTGGGCCGCGGCAAGCCTGAGGTGGCCGCGCCTGCGGCACTGAAGCCCCTGCGTGAGGACGCACTGGCCAAGCAGCAGGAAAATCTCATGTCGCAGACGTTCCAGGCCTACGGCACAAACGGTGCCATGTACGTGGGCTCGCTGATGGGCGATGTGCCCTTCGGCAACTGGCGCTCGGGCGAATGGGACGACGACGCGCTCCTGGCGCTCGACGGCGCCACGATGTCGGAGACGATCCTCACGGGGTCGGGCACCTGTCATTCCTGTTCGGTCGCCTGCAAGCGCGAGGTTGCGGTGGCAGACGGTCCCTACATCGTGGCGCAGGGACCCGGTCCCGAATACGAGTCGGTGGCCGCGTTCGGCTCCATGGCCCTGGTCTCGGACCTCGCCGCGATCGCCGCAGCCAACGACCGCTGCAACCGCTACGGGTTGGACACAATCTCGTGCGGCGCCACGATTGCCTTTGCGATCGAAGCGACCGAGGCCGGGCTCCTCCACAGCGATCTGGCCTGGGGGGACGCGGCGGGCATGCTGGCTGCCATCGACGACATCGCCTTTCGCCGCGGCGTGGGCGACCTGCTGGCCAAGGGCTCGGCTGCCGCAGCCGCGCAGCTGGGGCCGGAGGCCGCCGCATTCGCGGTCACGGTCAAGGGACTCGAGGTCGCGATGCACAGCCCTCGCGCCTATCATAGCCTGGGAATCGGCTACGCCACCGCGCCGCGCGGCGCATGTCACAATGCAGCCAACGTCTACCTGGCGATGGGCGGCGTCCAATACGCCGAGCTGGGCGTGGAGGGAGGCCAGCCCGAGCAATCCAGCGAGGGCAAGGCGTTCACGTCCGCGGTGGGCCAGGACTATGCAGCCGTCCAAAACGCCGCAAGCTTCTGCATGCTCAACAACATCAATTTCACCGTGACGCAGATGGCTGAGGCGCTGGCCGCAGTGACGGGCTTCCCGTATACCGTAGCCGAGATCGCACAGGCCGGCGAGCGCCTGTGGCAGCTCAAGCACGGCATCAACCTGCTGCTGGGCGCTACAGCGGCAGACGATCGCCTGCCGCCGCGGCTGATGGAGCCGCTCGATGACGGACCGACTGCCAGTTCTGTGCCCGACATGGGGCTCATGCTGGCAGAATTCTATGCGCTTCGGGGTCTGGACGACGACGGACGCCCCGCGCGCGACCGCCTCGAACGACTTGGGCTGCTCGACCTGGCCGATGCGCTCGGGAGATGAGTGACCCACTGAAGAAATCCAGTTCCTGTCGCCGGACCGCGGCAAGATCGTCCGGCCGGCGACAGGAACTTCTCCATCACGCTCACAAAGGTTGACCCATGGACGTCGCGACCAAACACACCCGCGTACAGGAATCGCTGCTCAGCCGCCCCGAACGTCGTGTGCTCTTGTGGCTGGCGCGCCACATGCCCGACCAGGTCAAACCGGATCACCTCACCGCGCTCGGCGTCCTCGGAGCTGCCTGCGTGCTGCTCGGTTTCGCCTTGTCCAGCATCCATCCCGCTTATCTGTGGCTGGCCGTCCTCGGCTTTGTGCTCAACTGGTTCGGGGATTCGCTGGATGGCACGCTGGCCCGCTATCGCAAGCATGAACGGCCACGGTATGGATTTTTCATCGATCACACGATCGATGTGGTCGACGAGATGCTGATGTTCCTGGGCATTGGGCTGTCGCCATTTGCAGATTTCCGCGTGGCCGCGTTGGCCCTGATCAGCTACATGGCGCTCTCGACGCTGGCCTACATCAACATGATCGTGAACCAGGAGTTCAGGATCTCGGCCTCGAAGATCGGCCCCACGGAGGTCCGTGTCGTGGGCATCGCGGCCTCGATCGCGCTTTATCTGTTCGGTTGTCCCCAGGTGATCGTGCCGCTGATCGGCGCAGTGACCTGGCTGGACGTGTTGCTCGCGCTGATCTCGCTCGTCTTCCTGGCCCTGATGGCCAGTGAGGGCGCGAGAATCGGCTCACGGCTCGCCAAGATGGAGCCGTGAGCGCCTCGGCGAGCCGGATGGCCCGGCAATGCAGGACATGACGTCCTGGAGCCACCGTCCATTGCCAGGCCGGTGATCGTCACCGGCAAACGACGGCCCTGAGGGTCACGTGTAACCCTCAGGGCCGTCTCGTCGTGCTCTCCTGAACGACGCGATCGCTCAGGAGGCCGCGCCGTTCAGTTTCCGGCAGGCTTCGCCGGGATCCAGATCTTCCACCCCGGCTCGATCAGGTTCGAGTCGTCGATGGTGGCGAATGTTGCATCCTCCGCCGCCCTGGCGTTGGTTGCCTCGACGATCAGGGGATACAGGCGCCAGTCGCCGTAGGCCGCCTGGGCCAGCGAACTCAGCCAGTCCCCCGCTTTCACCACGTAGGCAGCACCGAGGACGATCGGTTCCCCTGTCGCGGCAGGGGGCTGGGCCTGAGGCACCGTGACACTGACAGCGGGCGCCTCGTTGAGGATCTTCCCCGCTGCATCTACCGTCCGTACCACCAGCCTGCGCGCACCTTCGGCCAACTGGGCCAGCAGGTTCCACCGGCCGTCAGCGCCCACGACCGCGGTGCCGACCCTCGTCGTCCCGTCGCGGATCTCGATCGTCGCACCCGGCTCACCCGTGCCGTTCAGTTTCACGCCCTCGGCACTGAAGTCCGCAGCGGCCGGCAGCGCCAGCTCGGGCAGCTTGATCTCGGGCAGCGCGATCGCCGGCACGGTCACATCCAGCGCAGGCGCCTCGTTGAGCACCTTCCCCGCTGCATCCACCGTCCGCACCGCCAGCTTGTGCGCGCCTTCCGCCAGCTCGGCCAGCAGGTTCCACCGGCCGTCAGCACCTACCACCGCGCTATCGATCTTCACCGTCCCGTCGCGGATCTCGATCGTCGCACCCGGCTCACCCGTGCCGCTCAGCTTCACGCCGTCGGCGCTGAAGTCCGCAGCAGCCGGCAGCGCCAGCTCAGGCAGCTTGATCTCGGGCAGCGCAATGGCCGGCACGGTCACATCCAGCGCAGGCGCCTCGTTGAGCACCTTCCCCGCTGCATCCACTGTCCGCACCGCCAGCTTGTGCGCGCCTTCCGCGAGCTCGGCCAGCAGGTTCCACCGGCCGTCCGCGCCCACGACTGCCGTGCTGACCTTCGTGGTCCCGTCCCAAATCTCGACCGTCGCACCCGGCTCACCCGTGCCGCCCAGCTTGACGCCCTCGGCGCTGAAGTCCGCCGCAGCCGGCAGCGCCAGCTCGGGCAGCCGGAGCGGTACCGCCGTGGGCGGCACAGCAGTTGCGGGTACGGCAGTCGGCGGCACAGCCGTGGGAGCGATCGTCGCCGGCGCCGCCACCGCAGGGGCCGCCACCGCAGGGGCCGCCACCGCAGGGGCCGCCACCGCAGTGGCCCCTGTCGCAGCAGGCATCGGCGCGGCCGGCGTGTTGCACGATCGCAGCAGGAGCAAGAGAATCGCCGCCAGCAGCAGCAACGCGCCGATCGGCCTGTATAGACGGCAGAATTTACAGTCTGAATCTACCATGCTGGCACCCTCCTTCAAGTTCCGTGCCTCGCTCACTCGCGCCCACCCTTCAACGCCTCCTGGAACCGCCTGAGTGCGTCCCATTCGCCGTCCCTGGCCATGCGGGCCTGTTCAGCCCACGTGCCCGGGTCGGCAATCGCGAAGCGTGGTCCACCCGAGCTAAGGATGGCCTTCAGGCGCTCGAGGCCCGTTTCCGCGAGCTGCGCGAAGGTGAAGATGCCATTCTGGATCAACAGCCCGTTGATCTTAGGACCGATCCCTTCGATGAGCGTGAGATCGTCCGGCTTGTCCGCCCGCACGGTCGGGAGTGGGCTGACGAAATCAACGTCGGGCGCAATGACCGGGGCAGAGAAATCCAGATCCAGCTCCGGCGTATCGGTGCGAAATGCAGAGTCAGCATCCGGCAGTTCGATGTCGGGAACGCGCGCTGCCAGCTGTGCCCGCGCAGCGTCCAGTTCCGCTTCGAGATCGGCCGCGCCTGCAAGCCGCGCCCTGAGCGAGGCGATCTCCGCGTTGGCGTCGTCGAATCGCACCTGGAGGTCCTGCATCCCGGCGCGCTCGTGCCTGAGCTCGGCCAGCTCACCGCGTGCGTTGTCCAGATCTACCTGCAGATCCTTCATCGCCGCCAGCTCGCTGGTTGCGCCGGCCAACCGGACCCGAAGCGCGTCCATCTCCGCAACCGGCACGCTGTCCCGGAGCGTCACGTCGCCGCCGTCAGCGATCCGTGCCCGAAGCACCGCAGACTCCCGCTCGAGGTCTACCAACCTTGCGTTGAGGTCCGCTTCCACACCCTTCCGCCGCGGGCGGCAGAACACGACATCGATGAGCCAACCAACGAGCCAACCGGCCAGCGCGCCGACCAAAAAGCTAAGCCAATTCATCTTGTCCTCCCGAAAGAAACCCGTTAGATCCGAGATAAACCAGTATATTATTGCACAGACTGATTACAGAGCACATTAAGGCCAGTGTATGATGAAGGGCAGCGCCCTATCCCTGGACCATGCCAAGCTCCCGTGGAAACCGGGCATGCTTGCTCGTGACGACGAACAACATCCGCCGATCCTCGATCGGACGCATTCGTCCGGTCCCCGGCGCAGGCATCAGGTTGACGTCCCACCAGCGACCGACGAACCAGTCCAAGGGGAATACCCGATCCTCACGGCAGAAGTCCGGGTACGGATCGCGCAGCGTGATCAGCCCGCGAGGGCGATCGACGCGCATCACGACACTATAGTGGCCATAGTCGCCCTCGTCGAAGTCTTCATCCGCTTCGCTCTCCTCGAAGAAACCTTGCCACTCCACGCCGGCCGCCCAGCCCCGGCGACAGACGATCGCAATGAGATCATCCTCCGTGGCATTCTTCTTGAACCACAGGCGGACGCCCTCGCGCAGCCACGCCACGGCGCGCGCGAGCTGGTCGACGCGCGCACCGTAGGCCGCGATCGTCGCAGCCACGTCTGCCAGCTCGGTCAGGCGCTGTTGATCGGCGGTCACGCCGCATTGGCTGAGGAGCATCTGCAGCACGGCAGGGCCGCAGTGATACTCGGATATCTGGCAAATGCGCGGCAGGGCCGGCAGCTTACACCGTTCTTGCGGGGCCATGGATGCGGCGGGCATGTTTGCTCATCAGGCTCGCGAGCACCTTCTGGAACTTGACGCCGTGAAGTTCCAGCACCTCGGTCATCGGGAGACCCGGACCGGGACCGAAGGCGGTGTTGGGGTTGGCGTCGGTGAAGTAGGGTATCCAGGTCGTGGCGTCGACGCGCACATCGAATTTGGCATAGTCCCGGCAGCGAAGCACCTCAAAAGCGCGCACGACGTGCCCGGTCACGGCCTCGACCACCTCGGGATCGGCCTCGGTGTAGTGGTAACAGTCCGCGTCGCTGTAGCTCTCGAAGCTGGTGAAGAGATACTTGCGGTCCTCGCTCTCCTTGAAGACCTTCTCGCCGCAGAAGACGTGCGTCCGCACCCCGTCGTCGAACGCCACGGCCGTGATCTCGGGGCCCTCGATGAAACGCTCGACCACGACCGGCATCTTGTAGGTTTCGATGAGGAGGTCGGCCTGCGCTTGCGCTTCGGCGTAGCTCTCCTTCACGGCCGCGTTGTCGATGCCGACGCTCCCGCCGCTTTCGTTGAGCTTGACGATGAGGGGAAGGCCCAGGTCTTCACGGATAGGCGTGCCGCGACGCGTGACGAACTGGAAGGCCGGGGTGGGGATGTCGTTGGCGTCGAACAACTCCTTCACCAGGTTGCGGTCATTGCCAACGACCAGCCCGCGCATCCCGGCGCCGGTATACGGGATGCCGGTCAACTCCAACGCACCCGGGATCGAGGTCTGCAGCGCGTCGCTCCCGCGCAGCGTATCGACCAGGTTCAGGACGAGGTCGGGCTGATCGACCAGCAGCTTGGCCATGAAATAGCGATCGGCCCGGTAGGCCTTGGCCTTCACCCCGAGCTTCCTGAGGGCCAGCACGACGTCCTTCGCGCGCTGCTCCACCTCCACCTCGGCCTCGTAGGCCTCCGGGGTGGGAAACCACGCGCTCTTCACGTGGGAATAGGCCACCGCAACCAGGCGCAGTTTCTTCAGAGCAGCCTTATCGACCGCGAGCCGCGACTTGCCTTTGCCGTGCCGGGGCTTGTGCGGGCGCGTCTCGGCCATTGCTGCCAGTTCTGTCGTCGTCAAATGCCTGCCTTTCCACTACGTCACCGAGACTACAGATCCCGAACCAACCGCACCCCGGCCACGGCCAACATCAAGACCGCGAACGAGTAGAGCGCCAAAGATGCAAGAACCAGGATCCACGGCCAGCCGGTAGGCTCGCGCGCACCGGACGCAAGGCCCGTGGCAACAGCCAACGCCTGACCCCCGAACAACGCGATGAATGCTACGGCGAGGCTGGCTCCGATCAGCAGACGCCGCCGGCGTGCAAGCACTGCGACGAGCAAGAGGAGCAGACCGCCGGCAAAGGCAAAGAGACCGAGCTCGCCCGGCATCAGGTAATCGAGACGGAACGTGCGGCTCGCGAGGCTCCCCATCACGGATGTCACCACGGTGGCAACCAGGGGAAACCAGGCCAGGATGGCGCCCACGATGGCCAGGATCTTGAGGAGAGGACGATGACGATCCATGTTGTGCTCACCTTCCGCGTGCCACGATTCCTGGCCGCGCAGTGCAAAGTCGCCCGAACACATCAGCTCCAGGAACAGCGTTGGACCGCGTCTCCTCCGATGCTACAGGGGCTGACAAGAGGCGCGGCATGCCGCCCTTTTTGCATTTCGCTTATCATACACCGATTTGAGCGTTTTTTGTCTCCCGATATCGGCCCAATTCGTGGCATATGGGCTAGCCCGCAGCCTCCCACGCTTCTCGCAGCCAGGAAGACACCTCGGCATCCACCTCAGCCGGCGCGTACAGCTCCAGATGGTGCGTGAAACGACCCGGCGCCGGCTCGACGACCTGCTTCCAGCGCGGCGAGCCGTCACGCCGCCGCAGGCCCACCGTGAGGACCAGTGGCGCGTCGTCCCTGCGGAGGTACATGCCGGGCATCCAGGCGTACGCAAAGCCCCTGCGCCGGCGAAACGCGACCTGGCTCTTGGTGGCGCGTATTTCGGCGGGGCCGATCGCCGCCACGGCCTCACGCACGGCCTCGAAAATGAGGCGGGACTCGTCCCGCCCCGCGAAGAACTCGTCCAGCAACCTGTTCAGCCTCATCCTTAAGCAGGGGCCAGCGTATCGCGAAAACGTACGAGCAGTTCGCCAAGCTCGTCGATCCCCGCGTCGTCCACACTCTGCCAGGCGGCAAAGAAGTAGCGGTCGGCGGTTGCCTCGGTCTCCTCCCGCAGTTCGCGGCCGGGTCCGGTGACGGAATAGACCCCCTGGTCGCCGGCCACCCAGCCGCGCGCGCTGAGTTCCTGCAGGGCGTCAGCATAGGCCTCTCTGGAGAATCCCCGGTGCGGCAGCCTGGCAAGCAATTCGTCGGGAGTCGCGGCAGCGCCGCGCCAGAGCAGGGTGAACGCCTCCCACGCCTGCCCGCTCACGCCGTGAGGGCGCCACGCCGCCAGGAACGCGTCGTCGCGATAGGCCTTCAGATCGCTGAGATACTGGTCGATACGCACCATCACGGGCGCACCCGCGCCCGGATCGAAATGGCGGGCAACCCGCAGACACCACTTCCCAGGTGGTTCTGGCGCCTCGAGGCTGGCCTGAACCAGCCGTCGGAGCAGGCCGGCCAGTCGCTGCAGCTCGGCATCGGGCAAGGGACGTAAGTCAGCCATGGCCGAGTAGGCCGTCTCGACCAGGTGCTGGACCGCCCGATGGCCGGCGCCGGTGAGAAAATAATGCGGGCCATCGCCCGAGTGGGAGGCCCCAGGAGCGGGCGCGAGCAGGCCCAACTCCACTCCCTTTAGCAGATCTGCCCCGAGCCGGCTCGGCGCCGTATAGGCCGATCGTACGGCCAGGCGCTGCACCGACACGGGATCGGGCTCGAAGATGCGCGCTGCCATGAGCCAGCCGTACCATTCGCCGAGCGGTATGCCGTGCTCCTCTGCAGCACGGTCGATTGCGGGCCCGTAATGCGCCGTGAGCGCAATCCAGGCTTCCCGGGCCAGTGGCCATACGTC
>CAZMIS010000191.1:0-8199 GCA_964566325.1 uncultured Anaerolineales bacterium | reverse complement strand
AACGGCCGCCAGCCTGACATGCGCAACGATGGCCGCATCGTCTTCAACGGCGAGGGGGGCGGCCGGGACGACCTGCAGGTCGTACAGCCCGACGGCGGCAACCTGGCCGCGATCAGCATGCACCCGGAGGACAGCGCGCCTGCCTGGTCGGGCGGCAACTCGCTGGCATTTCATTCGACGCTGGCCGGCGGGACGGACCGGATCTTCGTCCAGTGGAACGGGGACCAACGCGCGGAGCCTCAGTATCTCGAGATCGATAACGGCGCCAACCTCGGTCCATTCACCGGGCGCTATCCCGTGTGGGTGGGCGGCCGCATCGCCTACAGCGGGTGCAACAGCTGGGCCACCGGCAGTGCCTGCGGGATCTACATCGTCGACGTGGACGCGTTGATGCGGACGAAGCAGGCTGCGAAAAGCGGGATGCTGCTGCTCACGCAGCAGCCGCAGGACCGGCCCACCGATGTCCTGGGGGACACGATCCTCTTCTCGTCACTCAAGACGGGCGATTGGGACGTGTTCACAGTCCCGGCCACGGGCGGCAAGGCGCGCAACCTGACGAACAGCCTCAGCCTCGACCTGGGCGGCGCCTACTCGCCCGATGGCAACTACATCGCGTTCATGTCGAACCGCGATGGGTGGGGCATCTGGGTCATGGAGGCGGACGGCGCCAATCCGCGGCTGCTCGTGGCCGTGCCCGAGGGCTTCGGCAAGTTGTGGGATCAGGATCGCCTGTCGTGGGGGCCGTGAAGGGCGAATGGTGGCGCGGTAACTCCGGGGTCCGGCGCGCCGGATCAGGCTGCTCGTTCGGCGGTGATCAGGTAGCTGATGCCGAGCGACTCGTACTCGAAGCGCGGCGCTGCGGCGCCGAACGGCGTGGCGGCGAAGATGCTCCGAAGCTGCGCCTCTGACCGGCGCATGATCTGCACGTCGCCGAGCCACTCGACCAGCACACACTCGTTCGCCGGGGTGCGCGCGCTGAGGTTGCATGCAAGCAAGCGGCCGCCCGGCGCGAGCAGCCCGTGGCAGTATGCAATGAGCCGCGCCACGTGGTCGTCCGGCAGGAATTCGAGCACCGACGGGATGTAGATGACGTGATAGCCTGCATGCGCCCGGTTCGGGAGGCGAACAAGGCGCAAGGTGTCGGAGCGTACGTAGCGCACCCGGCCGTCCAGGTGTTTCCTGAGCCGTTTCCTGGCGTAGCGCAGTCCATCCGGGTCCCTGTCCACGCAAGTGACCTCCGTCATCTGCAGGAAGACGGGGTCGTCGACCAGCAGCGTCAGCTCGCGCGCTGCTCCGCAGCCCAGGCTCAGCATGCGCACCGGTGATTGCCCCCCGTCATGCTCCTCATGAAGCGCTTCTCCCAGCCGGGCGGCCAGGTGCGCCTGCCGGTTGCGTATCGCATTCGAGCCGGCCGTATGAAGGTAGTAGTCGTCGAGGATGCGGGAGCGCAGGCTTGCGCCGCTGGGTTTTCCGTCGACGAGGATTTCGAGCACTTCGAAATCACCTGGATAGCCCCGCAACTTGGCCAGCGTGCGGTCCAGCACCCGGCCGGTCTGCGACCAGGCTCGGAGCGGGACCGTGACGCGGGCTTTGGCATCCCGGACCTCCTCGTCGGACGGCTGGCCCGCGAGGAACGCGTTGATCCACGCGCCGAGTGCATCCATCGCGGCATAGACGTGGCCCCTTCGGCGGTCAAGCACCCTCGTCATGCTCGCAGCCATGTTGGTCGCCGTGCACTGCCCCTCGACAGACGTGAGCGTCGCGTCCAGCCGCGCCAGGATCTCATCCAGCGACGCGGGGCCGGCCGGTGCGAGGGCCGGGTCTGTTGAGCCCACCGGCGTCACCCCGTTCCCACCGCGTGCGGTTGCCTGCTGCGCGTCGGAGACCGCCGGCAGATGAACCGGATTCGCTCCATCTCCGTGTGGCGACGATGCGTCTGGTTCGAGCTCTCTCTCATGACCGGGCCAATTGGCACTCACGTTTGTCTCGTCTGTTCTTGATTACATGCTGTGTTGGTGTACAATTGCTCACGCGGCTGCGCTGGGCGCTCTTATCACCAATGCAAAAGCTACCACGGCAAAGTCAACGTGTCTATCGTCCGAAGTACGATCTTTCGGGCGCCCGTCGATAACGGGCACTCATACCTGGGGATGACCGCGCCGGCTGCCACGATGACCGCTTCACGAGGGATACCGTCATGGATGACGTTGCAGGGGAAACGGCAAGGTTGAGCCATCTTACGCCGCGCGAGCGGGAAGTGCTGCGGTTGCGGTGCGAGGGCAAGACCCAGAAGGAGATCTCGCAGGAGCTCTCCATCGCGATTCCAACGGTGAAGACGCACTGCAGCAGCATCTACGAGAAGCTCGGGCTCGATGATCCCGGCCTGACCACGGCCCGGCGCAACATCGAGCTTCTGCGCTACGGCGCCTACCTCTCGCAGCCCGGGGCAGTTCCGGCCGCGGGGGGCGTTCCCGAGGCGGCCGCGGCGGGCGACGACGCCGGCCTGCCCGAGCCTGCACGCAGGGAGCAGAGCACCATCGCAGTGCTGGAGGACGAGATCGCCCTTCTCGAAGAACGCACGCGCCTGCTCCCGGCCACCGTGCCGGCTGCTCAGCTGGTCGCTCCCGCCGCGGACAAGGCGTCCGGGCGCAGGCGATGGACCGCGCTGATGCTGGGGTTGCTCGTCATGATCGGGGTAGTGGGCGGCCTGATCGGCTCAGGTGCGACGTGGCTGGCCGTGCGGCAGCGGCTGGCGCCGGCCGGCACGCCGCAGTCGAGCGCTGCTGTCGCAGCTCCTGCGGCCGTCGCGCAGCCCGAGATCGCGCCTACGCTGGCGTCTGCCCCCGCCGCGCTGCCGGCAGCTTCGCCCGCGAGCGCCGGCACGGGCCGGCCGGTCGAAGCGGTCGTTTGCGGCGAGAGCGAGCGGGTCAAGGTCGCAACGCCGCCCTTCGTGCGCTCGCAGGGCCTGACCGCGTTCACGCCGGACAACACCGGAGGCGCGGTCATCAGCCCCTGGGCGCGCGTGCTCGCGATCGACGAGCGGGGCGTGTTCAGCGGATACTTCGGGCACGGCGAGAACACCCGCGGCGGCGTAGTGCACTTCGACAAGGCCACCTGGGGCAACTGCAACCTGCCGGGCGAAGGGCCCGCGTTGAACGTCAATGCGCTGGCCATCGATGCGCTCGATCGCATCTGGGTTGGCTCGGAGGAGGGCGGCGTGAGCGTGTGGGACGGCGAGCGCTGGCGCACCTACACGGTCGACGACGGATTGCCGAGCAACAAGATCTACAGTCTCACGATCGACGCGGACGGCGATGTCTGGGCAGGCACCTGGGAGGGGGTCGCGAAGTTCGACGGCGAGCGGTGGACCGTGCCCTACACGGCGCAGAACAACACCCTCTTCTCCAACCACGTCCATGCGATCGCGTTCGACGCGATCGGCGACATCTGGATCGGCCACATCGACCGTGGCGTGAGCCAATACCGGAAGGCGGACGGCGAGTGGATCCACCACACCGTGGAGAACGGCAGCGGCATCGGCGGCAACAAGGTCCGGGGCATCGCCATCCGTTCCGCCGCGGGCGGCGCGCCCGAATCGGTCTGGGTGGCGACCGCGGACGGCGGCGTATCCGTGTTCGAGCAGGGGCGTTGGATCGCCTACGGAGAGGCCGACGGCCTGCCCAGCGATGATGTGGGCGCGCTGGCCCTGGACAAGCACCGGCGCGTCTGGGCCGCGACAACGGGGGGCACAGCCTGGTTCGATGGTGAGCGGTGGACCACCTACGACACGTTGTGGACCGTCAGTCTCGCGTTCGGGCCAGCCTGCGAGGGCTGCCCGTACACGGATGAACACGTCTGGACGGGCACGGCGGAGACAGGCCTGACGGTGTCGCGGCTGCCCTATCCGGATGCCGCCATGGACGTGCTCGGCGTGAGATTCTTCGATCGGGATGGCGCAGAGTTGGTCCAGCCGCTGGCTGTCGCGCCCGGCGAGGCGTTCCGGCCGGAGATCACCATCCGGCCCCGCTCGCCTTATCAGCTCCTCGAAGGCCGCGGCGACATGCTGGTGCACCTCGACGCGGATGACGCCCAGCGCTTCGGTGCATACGAGCGCATCCCGGTCAAGGGCACGATCGAGCCCGGGCAGCCGTTCACCTTCACCGACTACGACAACTTCTTCGTGGCCCCGCAGCTGGAGACGGGCGAGACGGAGCGCACCTTCACGAGCACCTGGCGCACGTGGGTGCACGGGCGCTACGCCGGCCCGCCGGTCGGGATCACCTTCTCCGTACGCAAGCCGTAGTACGACACGGGTTGCGACGGTAGAACAGGCCGACGCGCGAGCGCCGCGTCTTTACGCGCACCCTCCGCCCGCGTGATTTGTGAATTGCGGTGCCTGAGCCGATGTGATATCATGCCGGCGGCTTGCACCTGCGAGCACCGCGGGCGTACTCCCGTGCATCTCATCAACAAGGAGGGTCCATCGCATAACACTGCGCGCCTTCACAATGCAGCACATTTTCTACATCGCGTTTTCACCACATAACTGGGAGGATTAGAAGTGAAACCGAAGACTACGCGTTTGTTCACCCTCGTGTCGCTGTTGCTCCTGGCGTCGTTCCTGGTGTCATGTGCGGCTCCTGCTGCACAGCCCGCGGCGCCCGCAGCACCCGCGGCGCAGGAACCTGCAGCGCAGGCCCCGAGCGAGCCGGCAGCCAAGGAGTTCTCCGGCGAGCTGACCTTCTGGAGCGGCTACTCCGAGTTCAAGCCGTTCTACGACACCGTCGTCGCTGACTTCCAGGCCAAGTATCCCAAGGTCAAGGTCAACGTGCTCATCGCAGCCTCGCTGCGCGATCACGAGCAGAAGCTGGCCAGCGCGATCCCGACCGACACCGGCCCCGATGTCTACGAGGGGTCGCTGTATGTGAACGCCAAGTTCGTCGACGCCAACCTCATGCCTGCGTTGCCGCAGTGGGTCGTCGACCGGACCCAGGGCTACTGGGACCAGTGGATCACGGACTACTTCACCCTGAACGGCACGCGGTACGTCGTCCCGTTCTTCGAGGGTCGGGCGGCCATCTTCTACAACAAGGACTGCTTCAAGGAAGCCGGCCTCCCCGAGCCCGCCAGTGACAAGCCGATGGAATGGGAAGCTTTCATCGATGCTGCCAAGAAGATGACCAAGTACGATGCCAGCGGTAAGGTCACCCGGTCCGGCTTCGGCCTGCGCCGGTCGGGCCAGGGCAGCGGTGTGGGCGAGAAGTGGTGGATCTTCGGTTATCCCCGCGGCCAGGACACGTGGACCGTCGACGCCAACGGGAAGTACATGGTCAACATCAACAGCGAAGGCGCGCAGAAGAACCTGCAGACCTACATGGACATGCTGTACAACTGGAAGACCGATAGCATCGACCTGCCACAGGACGCGCAGGCTTTCCAGGCTGGGGTCTCCTGCATGTTCCAGCGCGAGACGTGGGTCATCGGCGACATGGCCAAGAAAGCGCCTGACATCAACTACGGCACCATGCCGATGCCCAAGGATGCCCGCTGGGGCACGCTCCGCAACCCGATGGGCTTCTGGGTGACCAAGAGCGCCAAGGACCCGGACCTGGCCTACGAGTTCGCCCTGTTCATGGTTCAGCCGCAATACCAGCAGCTGCTCCTCGACACGGTCGGCTGGCTGCCGTCACGCCAGGACGTCGACTTCTCCGCCATCCTGGAGAAGAAGCCGGCCTTCAAGGCCTTCCTCGTCAACGATCCGGAGTACAAGTTCTACCGGTATCCGCCGATCGGCGTGTTCGACGAGATCCAGACGAAGTACTCCGAGCGCCTGGTGAATGCGTACCTTGATCCTAGCCTGGCCAACGACCCGGCTGCCATCAAGGCGCTGCTTGACGAGGCCAATGCCGAGGGCAATGCCATCCTGAAGCGCGAGAAGCTCGGCGGCGAGTAGCACCTGCACCGCCCTGAGAAGGCGCCACCGGCGAAGCAATCGTTCCATCATGCTCCGCCGGTGGCGTGGCGGGACGCCACGTCTCCCGTCACAGGTTCACCTGGACAACCACCATCAGCAAGCGCCACGCCCGGCGTGGCAGGGAGTGGGTATGGCTGGTCTCACTCAACCAACGAAGGCGCCGGCGGAGAACAGCCGCAGTCTCTCCAGGCGTCTCTTCAACGTGCCAAAGTACGAATTCGATCGCTGGGTCTTCGCATACATGGCACTGTTCCCCGTCCTGCTCATCTACGTCGTCATCCGCATCGTCCCGATCCTGCAGAGCTTCTGGCTGAGCATGACCGATCTCAAGATGCCGAACGTGCCCAGCAATTTCGTGGGCCTGTCCAACTTCAAGGAACTGACGACCGATCCGAACTTCCTCAATGCCCTGGGCTATACGACGCAGTACGCCCTGGTCACGGTGATCATCGGTGTAGCGATCGGCCTTGCGCTGGCAGTCGTCCTCTCGGGCGCGCTGCCGCGTGGCTCGGCTCTGTTCGAGCTGATCTATTTCATCCCCGTGATCACGCCCTGGGTGCCCGCATCGATTGCGTGGAAGTGGATCTATGATCCCGCGGTGGGCCTGCTCAACTACATCATCTCGCTCTTCGGTGGCGCACCGGTCGGTTGGCTGCTCCGCCCCGAAACCGCCAGGTGGGCGATCATCGTCCTCGGCATCTGGAAGGTGATCGGTTACAACATGGTCATCTTCCTCGTCGGCATCCGCGCGATCTCGATCGAATACTACGAGGCCGCGGCACTGGACGGCGCCGGCTTCTTCCAATCGTTCCGCAAGATCACCTGGCCGCTTCTGATGCCCATCACTCTCTTCGTCCTGGTCATCTCGACCATCAATGCCTTCAACGTCTTCACGCCGGTCTACGTGATGACGCAGGCGCAGCAGGGGACGGGCGGCATCACGCTGGGCGTGCTGGTTTCCGACATGTACCTGAATGCATTCAACTACCAGCGCATCGGCTACGCGTCGGCAGAGGCCTTCGTGTTGTTCCTCATCATCCTCGTGCTGACGATCGCCCAGTTCCGGCTGGTCAAGAGCGAATAAGGGAGGGCATGATGGATCAGGCACGCGTACTGCAGTTGGGACCTGTCGGGAGAATCGCTGTCTGGACACTGCTGATCATCATCAGCGTGATCATGGTGTTCCCGTTCCTCTGGATGATCTCGACCTCCTTCAAACCGGCGCCCGAAGTCATTGCATGGCCGCCGAGGCTCTTTCCCCTCGATCCGACGTTGGAGAATTACGCGCAACTGCGCACCGCCGCACCGTTCGCACGCTTCTTCTTCAACAGCCTCGTGATGTCGACGCTGTCGACCGCTGGCATCATCCTGACGTCGACCCTGGCCGGCTACGTGTTCGCGAAGTACCGTTTTCCGGGCCGCAACATCCTCTTCGCGATCATCCTGGTCACCGCGATGGTGCCGCTCGAGGTGTACATCCTGCCGCTGTTCATGACGATGGTGGACCTGAAGTGGCTGAACACCTACCAGGGCATGGTGGCGCCCTACCTGATCATGAGTTTCGGCATCTTCTTCATGCGCCAGAACATCACGCATGGCATCCCGGACGAGCTGCTCGAGTCGGCCCGCATCGACGGCGCATCCGATTGGCGCACCTTTGCGACCATCGTGCTGCCCCTGGCGAAGTCTGCCATCGGCGCGCTGGCCATCTTCGCGTTCATGCAGGCCTGGGCCGCGTTCATCTGGCCCCTGCTGATCACGCGGCGCACCGAGATGTACAACATGGAGTTGGGCCTGGGCTTCTTCCAGAACGCGTACACGATCGATTTCGGACCGATCTCGGCAGCATCTGTTGTCAGCTTTGTGCCGGTTCTGATCGTGTACTTCATCTTCCGCAAGCAGATCCAGCGGGGCGTCACCCTGGGCGCGGTGAAGGGATAGGAGCGCGCCGCAGCACCACCGCGGCATGTCGCACGACCTAACGCCAATCGTGGAAGACGGTGCTGGCGCTTGACGTCAGCACCGTCTCTTTGTGCGCATTCGGGAGCCCACCAGGATCTGCACGCCGATACTCTGCACATGAGGATCACAGACTATGGAAGACATCATGGATCTCGACATGCTGACGGGGAGCTGGCCGATTCGCCCCGCCGACATCTCGCTTCGCCGGCTTCTGGAGCTGATGGCGCAGCACGACGTGGCGCAGGGCTGCGTTGCGTCCGCGC
>CAZMIS010000190.1:0-8249 GCA_964566325.1 uncultured Anaerolineales bacterium | reverse complement strand
CGTGCACCATGGCCAGCCCTGGCTGGACAAGCCGCGCCTCTTCCTGAACGAGAAGGACTTCCTGGCGGAGAACCACAACGCCTATCGCATCACGGGCGACAGCGTGATCAGGCACCGCGACATGGGACGCGAGACCCAGCTCAGCCGCGAGAACGGCCACCTGGTGTATGAGTGCCCCGAGGCCCGCGTCGTCATGTCGCCTGCTTTCGAGGTCAAGAACGTTGCTGTTCGGCAGCCGTTTGCTGGCACGTTGTCCCTGCGCGACGCAGCCGAGCTGGCCGTCCTCCTGCAGGGCGTGACCGAGACCCTGCCGCACCTGGTCATCGAATAGAGGGGACTGGGGACCGGATACTGGGGACCGGATACTGGATACTGGATACTGGGGACCGGGGACCAGGGACCAGCAACCAGGCATCCTGAGCGGAGCGGCGGCGCAGCCGCCGCGCAGTCGAAGGACCGGGGACTGGAGACCAGGGACCAGCAACCAGGCATCCTGAGCGGAGCGGCGGCGCAGCCGCCGCGCAGTCGAAGGACCGGGGACTGGGGACCAGATGCCAGCATCCAGTATCCAGCATCCAGGGCTCCGGTCTCTGCGGCTGAACAATAGCCGCACCGAACAAGCAACAAGGAGACTCACATGAGTTTACTCGTAACCAATGGGCGGGTCTTCACCCTGGGAGCCGCCAACGAGCTGATCCCAGACGGCGCAGTCTGCATCGAAGGCGACACGATCGCCGAGGTCGGGACCACCGCTGACTTGCTCGCCCGCCATCCGCACGCAGAGCGGCTCAACGTGGGCGGCAAGGTCGTCCTTCCCGGCATGCCCTGCGGCCACACCCACTTCTACGGCGTGTTCTCCCGCGGCATGGCCATACCCGGCGCGCCTGCGACCAACTTCGTGGAGATCCTCGAGAAGCTGTGGTGGAATCTCGACATGGCGCTGCTGTGGGAGGACGTGAAGGTCAGCGCCCTCATCTGCCTGGTGGACGCGGTCAAGCACGGCTGCACCACCCTGATCGACCACCACGCGAGCCCGAACGCCATCGACGGCAGCCTCGACGTCATCGCCGAGGCCGTCAAGGAGGCCGGGCTGCGCGCCAGCCTGTGCTACGAAGTGACCGACCGGAACGGTATGGGCGGCGCGGCGGCCGGCATCGCGGAGAACGTCCGCTGGCTCAAGCGCTGCCGCGCCGAGCAGGACCCGCAGCTGGCCGGCTCGTTCGGCCTGCACGCGGCCCTCACGCTGTCGGATGAGACGCTCGACAACTCGGTGGCTGCGGCCCAGGGCCTCGACACCGGCTTCCACATCCACGTGGCGGAAGACCAGGCCGACCAGGACCACAGCCTGCGCAAGTACAACATGCGCGTGGTCGAGCGGCTGCACAATCACGGTATCCTCGGGCCGAAGTCGATCGCCGTCCACTGCGTGCACCTCGACGCGTACGAGAAAGACATCCTGCGCGAGACGCGCACCCACGTCACGCACCAGCCGCGCTCCAACATGAACAACGCGGTCGGCCTGCCCGACGTGCCCGGCATGCTGGCAAGCGGCATCCCGGTGGCGCTGGGCAATGATGGGTTCTCGAACTTCATGGTCGACGAGATGAAGGCCACCTACCTGGCGCACAAGCACAACACGCGCGACCCGCGCACGATGCCGGGCGACGTGGTGCTGGCCATGCAGTACGCCAACAATGCGAACCTGGCGCGGGTCTTCTTCCCCAAGCCGCTGGGCGAGATCACGCCCGGCGCGTTTGCCGACCTGGTCGTGTGGGACTATGATCCGCCCACGCCGCTTTCGCCGGGCAACCTGCCGTGGCACATCCTGTTCGGCGTCGATGCCGCGGTCGTGACACACACCATCGCCTCCGGCAAGGTGCTGATGAAGGATCGCCAGTTGACAACACTCGACGAAGCTGCGATCATGGCTCGTGCGCGCGAGTTGGCCGTGAAGGTCTGGAAGCGGGTTGGCTGAGGCCTTAAGGCCGACATCCCTGGATGCTGGATACTGGATACTGGTTGCTGGATACCGGACGCTAGATGCTGGGTGCTGGTCCCCAGTATCCAGTATCCGGTCCCCGGTACCATGCCACTGAGATTGTGACGAGTAGCCTAGGGCCTTGTGCCCGTCCTTAAGGCACGCCCACAAGGGGCTATGCTACATCCCTGGACGCTGGGTGCTGGGTGCTGGTCCCCAGTATCCAGTATCCGGTCCCTGGTACCATGCCACTGAGGTTGTGACGAGTAGCCTAGGGCCTTGTGCCCGTCCTTAAGGCACGCCCACAAGGGGCTATGCTACATCCCTGGACGCTGGGTGCTGGATGCTGGTCCCCAGTATCCAGTATCCAATATCCAGTATCCAGGCCCCAGTCCCCGAAAGTGAGGATATCCATGTGGCATAGCTATCATACACCATCGACGATCGACGAAGCACTGGCACTGCTGGCTCAGCACGGCGAAGCCTGCCGCGTCATTGCCGGCGGCACCGACCTGATCCTCGAGCTCGAACGCGGCGTGCGCGCCCAGCAGATCCTGGTGGACGTATCCCGCGTCCCCGGGCTCCGCGAGATCACGTGCACCGGCGACGTGCTCACACTCGGCGCAGCCGTGACCCACAACCAGGTGGTTGGCAGCGACCTGGCGGTGCAACATGCGTTTCCCCTGGCGCGTGCCTGCTGGCTGGTGGGCGCGCCGCAGATCCGCAACCGCGGAACGGTGGCGGGCAACCTGGCGACGGCCAGCCCTGCGAACGACACCATCACGCCCCTCTGGGCCATGGACGCGCGGGTGACCCTGGTCAGCGCGGCCCGCGGCGAGCGCACCCTGTCGTTCGGCGAGTTCTTCCACGGCGTGCGGCGCACAGCGCTCCAGCCGGACGAGATGCTCGTCCGCATCGACGTGCCGCTGCTCCGGCCGACCGAGCGCGGCACGTTCCTCAAGCTGGGACTGCGACAGGCGCAGGCGATCAGCCTGCTGAATGTTGCCGCGGTGCTCGATTTCGATGGCGACGGCCGCGTCACGCGGGCGCGCGTTGCCATGGGTGCGGTTGCACCGACGATTCTTCGCGCGGCAGAGGCGGAGGCCTACCTGGCCGGCAAGCAACTCACCGGCGATGTGGTCGAGCATGCGGCGCAACTGGCGGCGGCCGCCTCCCGGCCGATCACAGATATCCGGGCCGGGGCCGACTACCGCCGCGAGATGGTACGCGTGTACACCGCCCGCGCCCTGCGGCAGCTGGCGGAAGGGGTCGAGCGCGAGGGTTGGCCTGCCAGGCCCGTGCTGCTGTGGGGCAAGACCGACCGCAGTGGCAACGGCCATGCGGCGCCGCATACGGGCGGCCCCCATGAACCGATCCGGTTCACGCTGAACGGCAAGCCCATCGCACTGCAGGGCGCGCACGGCAAGACGCTCCTGCGCGCGCTGCGCGAGGATGCGGGGCTCACCGGAACCAAGGAGGGCTGCGACGAGGGCGAGTGCGGTGCGTGTACCGTCTGGCTCGACGGCATCGCGGTCATGAGCTGCCTCGTGCCTGCCGAACGTGCGGAGGGCTGCGACGTCGTCACAGTCGAGGGGTTGGCCCAGGTCCGGGACGACGCGATCGCCGGTGAGACCGGCGGCAGTCTCCATCCGCTGCAGCAGTCGTTCATCGAGGCGGCTGCGGTCCAGTGCGGCTACTGCACGCCGGGCATCCTCATGTCCGCGGCCAACCTGATGGAAGAGGTGGAGCACCCGACACTGGGCCAGGTCAAGGAAGCGCTGACCGGCAACCTGTGTCGCTGCACCGGCTACTACAAGATCCTCGAAGCGGTCGAAAAGGCGGTCCAATGAACCACCACGAGAGACCACAGCCTTCGAATGACAACCAGCACCTCTCCGATGCCGGGGCGGGGTCCGTTGGCGCCAGCGCCCGCCGCATCGACGCGCCGGGCAAAGTGACCGGCAAAACCCTCTATCCTGGCGACATCGCACATCCCGGCATGCTCCACATGGCCACCCTCTTCGCCGGCCGGGTCCACGCGCGCGTGCTCAGCATCGACACGTCCGCGGCGGAGGCCGCGCCCGGCGTCGTGGCCGTGTTCACTGCGAAGGACGTGCCGGTCAACCTGTACGGCCTACAGATCAAGGACCAGCCGGTCCTGTGCGGCCCCGGCTCGAACATACCGGGCGCAGACGTGGTGCGCTTCGTGGGCGACCAGGTGGCCGTCGTCGTGGCCGAGACGGAAGCCCAGGCCCGCGCGGCCACCAGGCTCATCCGGGTCGAGTGGGAAGACCTGCCCCTCGTGCTCGATGCCGAGGAGGCAATGCAGCCCGGGGCTCATATGCTGCATCCAAACCGGGACAGCAACGTCTGCTACAGCTACCGCATCCGCAAGGGCGACCTGTCACAGGGCTTCGCCGAGGCGGACGTCATCATCGAGAACGTCTACCAGACGCCGGTCCAGGAACACGCGTACCTGCAGCCCGAAGCGGGCGTCGCGTACCTGGACGAGGAAGGACGGGTGACGGTCGAGGTGGCAGGCCAGTGGACGCACGAGGACCAGGGACAGATCGCCCATGCCCTCGGCCTGCCCGTTGAGCAGGTGCGCGTCATCTACCCGGCCATCGGCGGCGCGTTCGGCGGCCGCGAGGACATGTCGGTGCAGATCACCCTGGCCCTGGCAGCATGGCGGCTGGGCCAACACCCGGAGTTCCGCGGACGCACGATCAAGACGATCTGGACGCGCGAGGAGTCGCTCATCGGCCACGGCAAGCGCCACGCCATGAAGATCTACACACGGTGGGGCGCGAAGCGCGACGGCATGTTGACCGCGGTCGAGGTGCGCGTCATCGCGGATGGCGGCGCCTACATGTACACCAGCAACAAGGTGCTGGGCAATACCACCCTCACGTGCACCGGGCCGTACGAGATCCCCCATGTCGCGGTCGACACCTACGCCGTCTACACCAACCACGTCCCCGGCGCCGCGTTTCGCGGCTTCGGCGGGCCCCAGGGGCACTTCGCCGCCGAGCTCCAGATGGACCGCCTGGCCGAAGCCCTCGGCATCGACCCCGTCGAGCTGCGCCTCAAAAACATCCTCACCGACCAGAAGCTGCTCACCGTCGGCACGCCCATCCCCGGCGGCGTAGGCCTGACCGACGTCGTGACCGCCACCGCGGCTGCCGCGGGCTGGCAGCAGGACGACGCCGGCCACTGGCACCGCCCCGCGCTGCTGGATACTGGGGACCGGGAACCGGGGACTAGGGACTGGGGATCGGGGACCAGTCATCCTGAGCGGAGCGGCGGCGAAGCCGCCGCGCAGTCGAAGGACAATCTTCAATCTTGGGCCAACGAAGTTGGCCCCATCTTCAATCTTCAATCGCCGGCGCCGCCGGCGCCGGGCGCAGCCGCCGCGCAGTCGAAGGACAATCTTCAATCTTGGGCCAACGAAGTTGGCCCCATCTTCAATCTTCAATCCGCGGCGGCGCCGGCCGGCGCCGCCGCCGCCATCCGCCGCGGCATCGGCTTCGCCGCCGGCTTCAAAAACGTCGGCTTCTCCCTCGGCTACCAGGAGAACAGCTACGCGCGCGTCGAAGTGCGCGGCGGCGCCGCCATGGTCGAGGCCATCGTCTACTACGCCGGCGCCGACTGCGGCCAGGGCAACCACACCATCATCGCCCAGGCCGCGGCCGAGGTGCTCGGCCTGTCCCTGGCCAAGGTGCGCGTCGTCGCCTCCGACACGGCGCAGATGGGCAGCTCCGGCAGCGCGTCCGCCTCCCGCCTCACCTACATGAGCGCCAACGCCGTCAAGGCCGCGGCCGAGAAGGCCCTGCGCGCCTGGGAAAGCGAGGAGCGGCCCGCCGTGGGTGAGCTCGTCTACCTCGCCCCCAAGACCACCCCCATGGATCATGACACCGGCTACGGCCGGCCAAACTTCGCCTACGGCTACACCGCCCAGGCCGTCCGGGTCGCCGTCGACATGGAGACCGGCCAGGTGCGCGTCGAGAAATTCATCTGCGCCGACGACGTCGGCAAGGCCATCAACCCCCAGCAGGTCGTCGGCCAGATCGAGGGCGCCGTCGTCCAGGCCCTCGGCTACGCGCTCCTGGAAGACTGGCAGACCAGGGACGGCCGGGTGCTGACCGACCGGCTCAGCACCTACCTGATCCCCACCATCCTCGACGTGCCCGACGAGCTCCAGTCCATCATCGTCGAGGTGCCCGATCCCAACGGCCCCTGGGGCGCGCGCGGCATGGGCGAAGTCCCTTACCTGCCCGTCGCCGCCGCGGTCGCAGCCGCCATCTACGACGCCACCGGCATCCGCTTCGACGAGTTCCCCTTCACCGCCGAGCGCGTCTGGCGCGCCCTGCGCGGGAAAGGAGTCTAGCGTGCCAGGCAGGCCCGCCGGCGACACCGGCTACGATGCCACCGCCGAATTCTACGACCAGGTCGCACCGTACAACGAGCGCGAGGATGTGGCCTTCTTCGTCGGGATGGCGCTGCAGGCCGGCGGGCCGGTGCTGGAGCTCGGCTGCGGCACCGGCCGCGTGCTGCTACCCGTGGCACGCGCGGGCTGCGCTATCACCGGCCTCGATCTGTCGCCCGCCATGCTGGCGATCTGCCGTGACAAGGTGGCGGCGGAGCCGGCGGACGTGGCCGCGCGGGTCCGGCTGGTGCAGGGCGACATGTGCGACTTCGACCTGGGCCGGCGATTCGCACTCATCACCATCCCCTTTCGCCCGTTTCAGCACCTCGTGGCCGCGGAGGACCAGCTTGCCTGCCTGCAGTGCATCCGGCGGCACCTGTTGCCGTCCGGACGCCTGGTGCTTGACCTGTTCAACCCATCGATCCCGCATCTCGCCAACCCGGCGCGCCTGGAGGAGTTCGGCGCTGAGCCGGAGATCGTCATGCCCGATGGCCGCCGGGTCCTGCGCCGCGCCCGCATCGCGGCCCGCGACTACTTCGCCCAGGTGCAGGACACCGAGCTGATCTACTATGTGACCCATCCCGATGGCCGGCAGGAACGCCTCGTTCACGCGTTCCCCATGCGCTATCTCTTCCGCTTCGAAGCCGAGCACCTGCTGGCCCGTTGCGGCTTCGCGATTGAGCATCTCTACGGCGGGTACGACCGCAGCGAGTACGGATCGACCTACCCGGGCGAGCTGATCTTCGTCGCGCGGCGGCACGACCCATGACGGACCTGACCTTCACCTCCCGGCGCTCACCCGTCTACGGCCGCCGCGGCATGGTCGCCACCTCGCAGCCGCTCGCCGTGGCCGCAGGCCTCGAGCTCCTCGCCGCCGGCGGCAGCGCAGCCGACGCCGCGGTCGCCACCGCAGCCGCGCTCAACGTCACCGAGCCCACCTCAACCGGCATCGGCGGCGACTGCTTCGCCCTCTACTACGACGCCGCGGCCGGCCGCGTCACCGCCCTTAACGGCTCCGGCCGCGCACCCGCCGCCCTCACCCTCGACCTGCTCCGCCGCCAGGGGTTGGCCCCCGGCTCCGCCGGAGCCGCCAGCCCTGCCGGAGCCGGACGCCCTGCCGGAGCCGCGTCCGGCTCCGGCCCTAGCCCAAGCCCTAGCTCCGGCTCCGCCGGCTCCGCCGGCGGAGCTTGGGCCCCATTCCACGCCCACACCGTCACCGTCCCCGGCGCATGCGCGGGCTGGTGCGACCTGGTCGCGCGCCACGGCCGGCTCACCATGCCCCGGATCCTCGCACCCGCCATCCGGCTCGCCGCCGCAGGCTTCCCCGTCGCACCCATCACCGCCCACCACTGGGCGCGCGGCGTCGAGCGCCAGCTGCGCCACGCCCTCGGCGGCCTCGACCTCACCATCGACGGCCGCGCACCCCGGGCCGGCGAGATCTTCCGCAACCCCGGCCTGGCCCGCACCCTCCAGCTCGTCGCCGAGGGCGGCAAGGCCGCCTTCTACGAGGGCGAGATCGCAGCCGACATCGCCCGCGCCGTCCGGCTCTCCGGCGGCGTCCTCACCGAGGCCGACCTCGCCGCCCACACCAGCACCTGGGACGAGCCCATCAGCACCGTCTACCGCGGCATCCGCTTCTGGGAGTGCCCCCCCAACGGCCAGGGACTCGCCGCCCTCCTGGCGCTCAACCTGCTCGAAGGCTTCGACCTGGCGCACCTCGACCCCCTGTCGCCCGGGCGCCTCCACCTGCAGATCGAAGCCATGCGGCTCGCCTTCGCCGACGCGCGCTGGTACGTCGCCGATCCCCGCTTCAGCCCCGCACCCTTGGCCGAGCTGCTATCCGCC
>CAZMIS010000189.1:0-8269 GCA_964566325.1 uncultured Anaerolineales bacterium | reverse complement strand
GGCCGTCATCGCCATCCAGGAGGTCAGGCTGCTCGATGCCCTGCGCGATACCGCCGCCCGCCTGCTGAGCCAGGACATCGGCGAAGTCCTGGCTCACCTGGACGGCTTGCGGCAGGAACTCGTCGCGGGCGACACCGAGTGGGACCGCAAGGTGACCGCCATCCTGGATGAGTACGCCGCGCTGGCGGCCGCCAACGCGGCCCGGCAGGAGGCCCTGCGCGAGGCACGCGAGGCGCGTGCGGTGGCCGAGACCTTCGCCGCGCTCGGCGACGTGGCCGCCAACCTGCTGCATCACCTCAACAACCAGGTGGGCTCCATCCCGGTGCGGATCGAGGGGATCCAGGACAAGTGCGAGAAGCAGATCGCCGAAAGCGCGTATCTGGCCGCCAACCTCGCCGAGATCCAGCGGGCCGCGCTGAATGCCATGCAGACGGTGCGGGAGCGCCTCGCCCTGCTCCGGCCCATCGAGCCGGCGCCGGTCAGCCTGGACCGCTGCCTCGCCGCCGCGCTGGCCACCGCGCGTCTCGGCGCGGGCGTTATCGTGAAGAGAAGCGCATCGCTTGCGCACCTGCCCCCCGTGCTGGCCAGCCAGGAAGGGCTGACCCTCGTCCTGCTGAACGTTCTGGACAACGCCGCGGAGGCGCTGGCCGGCCACGGCACGGTCACGGTGGACGGCCGCGCGCTGGGCGACCGGATCGAGCTGACCATCGCTGATGACGGCCCGGGCATTGCGCCTGAGCTTCAGGCCCGCATCTTCGAATTCGACTTCTCGGGCCGCCGGCGCGCGGGCCAGCCGGCCAGGTTGGGTTTCGGCCTTTGGTGGGTCAAGACGCTCATGTCGCGGCTGGGCGGCGCCATCAGCGTCGAGAGCGACGGGCGCCACGGCACGCTCTTCCGGCTTCACCTGCCCGCTGCAACCGGAAACGCGGGATGATGGGGGCGGCCATGCGGGCATTGGTGGTCGAGGACGATGGGGGGTGGCGGGACATCCTGGCCGAGATCCTGACCGATCAAGGGCTCGACGTCGATGCTGCGGCTGACCTGCCGTCCGCACGGGCCGCGATCGGCGCTCGGGCGCATCACCTGGCCGTCGTCGATCTCTCGCTGCGACCCGATGACCAGGGCAACCAGGACGGCCTGGCCGTGCTGGCCGAGCTCCGATCGGCGGAACCCGCGTGTGTGCCGATCCTGCTGACCGGCTTCGCCACGGTGGAGCTCGCGGTCGCCGCGCTGAAGGACTTCGGCGCGTATACCTGCCTGCGTAAGGAGACGTTCCGCCGGGTCGAGTTCAAGGACGTCGTGCGCCAGATCCTCAGCTCGGCCGTGCAGCCGCGCCCGCTGGACACCCTCACCGCGCGTGAGCGGGAAGTGATGGCACTCCTCGTGCAAGGGCTGCCGAACAAGGGCATCGCCCGCGCCCTGACCATCTCCGAGAACACGGTCAAGCGCCATCTGAAGGCGATCTTTGCCAAGCTCGATGTGGACAGCCGGGCGGCCGCGGTGGCCCTGGCCGTCAGCTCCGGAAGGGTGCCTCCCCGGGATTGACGCCCCGCCAGCCAGCTGCCGCGCACGCCCCGTCCGTGAGGTGTCCGCCCCGCTCAAAAATCAGGGCCCCGCTCGTCGAGGCGCTGTCAGCACAGCGATCCAACGATGCGGGGCCCTCATGTTCCTTAGTCAGGCGCCAGGCGGGCTACTTCACGAGCACCCGGGCGCATAACACAGCTGCAGCTCCTTGGCCGCGCGCACTTCGTCGAGGCGTTTGAGCGGCGCATGGTGCGGCGCCGTCTTCAACAGCTCCGGATTCTCACGCGCTTCCTGCGCGATCTGGATCATGGCATCCGCGAACGCGTCCATGGTCTCTTTGCTCTCGGTCTCGGTCGGCTCGATCATCAGAGCCTCCGAGACGATCAGCGGGAAGTACACCGTGGGCGGGTGGAAGTCGTAGTCCATCAGGCGCTTGGCGATGTCCATAGTGTTGATCCCCGGCGCGCCCTCCAGCTTGCCCTGTGCGACGAACTCGTGCATGCAGGTCCGATCGCCGTGAGGAATCGGGTACACGCCCCGCAGCCGGGCCTGAAGATAGTTCGCGTTCAACACAGCGTTCTCGCTGATCTCGCGCAGCCCCTGCGCGCCGTGCATGCGGATGTAGGTGTACGCCCTCACCAGGACGCCGAAGTTCCCCCAGAAGGCCTTGACCCGGCCGATCGACTTGGCCGGCATCACCCACGTGTACCAGCCGTCCTCGGATTTCTCCACGATGGGACCTGGGAGGTAATCCACCAGCTCGGCCCGCACGCCCACCGCACCGGACCCGGGCCCGCCGCCGCCGTGCGGCGTCGAGAAGGTCTTGTGCAGGTTGTAGTGCATCACGTCGAAGCCGATCTCGCCCGGCTTGGCGATCCCCAGGATGGCGTTGAAGTTGGCGCCGTCGCCGTACACCAGCGCGCCGGTCTCGTGCACCATCCGGATGACCTCCTCCACACCTTCGTCAAACAGGCCGAGGGTGTTGGGATTGGTCAGCATGAGCCCTACCAGGTTCGGGCCGTGCTTCTCGATGAGCCCTTTCAGGACCGCCAGGTCGACGTTGCCGCGGCTGTCCGACGGCACCTCGACGACCTTAAGGCCCGACATGGCGGTGGTGGCCGGATTCGTGCCGTGGGCCGAGTCAGGCACGAGGATGATGTTGCGATGCGTCTCGCCCTTGTCGTACAGGTACTTGCGCATCATGAGCACGCCGGTGAGCTCACCGTGCGCGCCGGCCGCAGGCTGCAACGTGACCTGGGCGAACCCGGCGATCTCGGCCAACAGCGCCTGAAGGTTGTACATCAACCCCATCGCACCCTGCACGCTTTCCTCGGGCTGAAGCGGATGCAGCGCCGCAAAGCCCGGGAGCCGCGCCGCGGCTTCGTTCACCTTGGGGTTGTACTTCATCGTGCACGATCCCAGGGGATAGAAGCCGGTATCGATGGCGTGGTTCATCTGTGAAAGGCGCACGTAGTGGCGCGCTACATCGATCTCGCTGACCTCGGGCAGGGGCAGTTCGCCCCGCAGCATCCCGGCCGGGAACTCCGTCTCGGGTACGTCAACGTCGGGGAAGGCCACGGCCCGGCGGCCGGCACGGCAGATCTCGTAGATCAAAGGCTCACCCATCACGCCACCTCCTCGACATCGTCCAACTCGTCCTGGCCTTCCAGGTCTTCGGCCTGGAACGACCCGATCTCGGCCAGTGCATCCGCGAGCGCCTCGATGTCATCGCGTGAGTTCATCTCGGTCACGCACACCAGCATGTGATCCTTCAACTCGGGATAATCCGCGCCCAGGTCGTATCCGCCGATGAGGCCGTAGTCCAACAGACGGCTGTTGATCTCCGCGACCGGGAGCGGGCACTGCACCACGAACTCCTTGAAGAAGGGCCCGTCCGATTTGACCGCGTAGCCTTCGATCTCGTCGACGACCTTCGCGGCATAGTGAGCCTTGTGGTAGGTCAGTTCTGCGATCTTCCGCACACCGTACTTGCCCATCGTAGCCAGGTAGATCGCCGCCGCCAGCGCGTTGAGCGCCTGGTTGCTGCAGATGTTGCTGGAGGCTTTGTCGCGGCGGATGTGCTGTTCGCGGGTGCTGAGGGTGAGCACAAACCCGCGCTCGCCGTCCGTATCCACCGTCTGCCCGACGATGCGGCCGGCCGACTTGCGGATGTCGTCCAGCTTCATCGCAAAGAAGCCCAGGTAGGGGCCGCCGAAGCTCAGGCTGTTGCCCATCGGCTGTCCTTCGCCGCACACCACGTCCGCGCCGTACTCCCCGGGCGGGGTGAAGAGCCCCAGGCTGATCGGGTCGACCGAGACGACGAAGATGGCGCCCGCCTCATGGACCCGGTCTGCCAGCGCCTGCATCTCGGCAGGACTGTACAGCCGGCCCAGGAAGTCGGGGTTCTGCACGATGACGCATGCCGTGTCCTTCCCGGCAAGGTCGCCCAACGCACGGAGGTCGCCCAGCGGTGCGTCCTCGCCCACCGCGGTGATGCTCATGCCCTGGGTGTAGGTGTGCACGACCTCGCGGTACTGCGGGTGCAGGGTCGAGCTCAGGACGACCTTGGTCCGCTTACCCCGGCCCACCTGCAGCGCCATGATCACGGCCTCGGCCACCGCGGTCGCGCCATCGTAGTGCGACACGTTGGACGCCTCCATGCCCGTCAGCGCCGCGATCATGGATTGGTACTCGTAGTGCGCCTGCAACGTGCCCTGGCTGATCTCGGGCTGGTAGGGCGTGTAGGCCGTGTAGAACTCGGATCGCTGGATGAGGAAGTCGACGATCTTCGGGACGAAGTGGTTGTACGCGCCCGCACCCAGGAAGCAGCTCAGGTGGTTGACGTCGTCATTCTCGTCCGCGAGCGCCTGCAGCTCGGCAAGGACTTCCATCTCCGTGAGCGCCGGCGGGAGGGTGAGATCCGGAAAGCGGAACTTCTCCGGCACGTCGGCGAAGAGGTCTGCAATCGACTCGACGCCGACGACCTTGAGCAAATCCTCGCGATCGGCGTCCGTGTTAGGTATGTAATTCATTACTCACTCCGTGCGCGGCGATCAATGGCCGCCCTTCTCGTCCTCTTCCTTGACAAAGGCTTCGTAGGTGACGACATCCATCATCTCATCGAGCTCGGCAAGATCGGCCGGGGTCACCTTCAGCAGCCAGGCCTTTCCGTACGGATCCTCGTTCACCCACTCCGGGTTGTTTTCCAGCTCGGTGTTGACCTCGATGACCTCGCCATTGATAGGGGCATACGCGTCCTCCGCCGCCTTGACGGACTCCACGGTGCCCATGCTCTCGCCCTTTGTCAGGGTGTCGCCCACCTCGGGCAGTTCGACGTAGACGATGTCCGACAGCAGGTGCTGTGCGTAGTCGGACACGCCGATCACCGCAACGTCGCCTTCCAGGCGCACCCACTCATGTGATTTCGCGTACCGTGCCTTCTCATCGAACTTGTAAGACATGCTGTCCTCCTTAAGGTGTTTCTGATGGATGTCCGTCGTTAGCGCAAACAAAAAGACGAAAGACGCAGGCAGAATGCTGCCCGGCTTCCGTCTCTGTCTGGTGACCTGAGAGATTGCCCACGCACCCGCTCCGCAGTGAGGCTTGCCCCATCGGTGTCGACCCGCACACGCCTCCTACGGATGAACACCGTGAGAGGCATCCACCCCTCGGACAACGTTAGCCCGGGCGGCGGTGGCGCGGATCGAGCTTTCCAGAGTGCTGTCCCAGCGTGATGCTTTGTACCTGAGAGATTGACCTGCCGGCCCGGCGACCGCCAGGATTGCCCCTTCGGCGACGACCCTCAGACGCTGAAGGTTCGTGCTCTCTCACGCTGATCATCCAGCCCTTATCTGTTTGACTACGGACGGAGTGTATCATAGCGAACGGAGCATGTCAACGAAATGCCGGTGTCATGTTATACTCCGCCGGGGCAACGGAGACGTCCGCGGAGGGCTCGCCGGCCCGGCGTTGGAGAGGGAGCACATGGCGGATTGGCTGCCCGCGACGGGCATAGAGCGGACACTGTGGATCATCATCATCGCGGTGGTGGTTGGCTACCTGGCCGGCCAATGGCTGAACCGTCAACGCAGTAAGCGCATCGGCAAGTGGCTCCAGGCGGGCCTGGAGAAGCTGGGCGGCCAGGTGTCCTGGAAATGGCTCAAGTCGATCAGCTCGGGGGCCGAAATTACGGTCCGGGAGGCGCGCGCCCCCTTCCGCGATCTGGTGGTCTCCTACTTTCTGCTGACCCGTGAGTTCGCCCCGCTCTGGCTGATCGAGCGGTTGCGCGGCAAGCGCGACCTCCTGTCGGTGCGTGCTAACCTGAGAGAGCCGCCTGCCGCGGAATTCGATATCGTGCCGGCAGCCGGCCCGCTGCGACGCACGCTGGAGCGCGAGGCGGGCAGCGAGGCGCGCCACTGGCACGAGCTGGCCGCGGGCCTGGTCCTTACGACGGCGCGCCCGACCGACCGAGCGCTGATCGGGAAGGCGGAGGAGTTCGTCCGGGCCTTCGGACCCTACGTCGAGCGCGTTTCCCTGCGCCGGCGCCAGCCCCACGTGATGGTCTTCTTGCGCATCACCGGGCTTGAGGCGGCGGCGAGCAAGGACCTCTGGCGCGCGCTCGAGAAGCTGGTTCGGCCCTGAGGTCGTCCGGCGCTGAAGCACACCCGTCCCAACCTGCGTCAGCAGGTTTCGACTATCAGGCGGCGGTTTTGAACCGCCGCCGCCGTCTCATGGGCGGACGGACGGCAGTTGCGATGCTCATTGGATCATACCTCTCATCAAGGAGACAGACATCATGCGTTTTGCGATCATGGGAACCGGTGGCGTTGGCGGGTACTTCGGCGGACTGCTCGCACACGGCGGGCACGACGTGACCTTCATCGCGCGGGGCGAGCACCTCGCCGCGATCCGTGAGCACGGCCTGCAGGTCGAGAGCATTCATGGGGATTTCACCGTGCAACAGGCACGCGCGACCGGCCGGCCTGAGGAAGTCGGCGCGGTCGATGCGGTGCTCTTCGCGACCAAGACCCATCAGCTCGAGGCCGCGGCCGAGGCGATGAAGCCGATGATCGGCCCTCACACGTTGGTCATCCCGCTCCACAACGGCATCGACTCGGCCGAGCGCACCGCCGCGGTCGTTGGCTCCGAGCCGGTGGTGGGCGGCCTCTGCTACGTGGGCAGCATGATCGCCGCCCCGGGCGTCATCCGCCAGAACAGCCCGTTCCGCCGCGTGATCGTCGGCGAGCTTCCCGGCAGCACGACGATCGGATCCGCCCGCGTGCAGCCCATCGTCGACGCGCTGGCCGCCACAGGCGCCGTGGCGGAGGTCTCGGACGACATCCAGGCCGCGCGGTGGTCCAAGTTCGCGTTCATCGCGCCGTTCAGCGCCGTCGGCGCGGCGACGCGCGTTCCTGCGGGCGAGATGCGCGACCTGCCCGACACACGTGCCTTGCTGCACGATGCGATCCGGGAGGTGGTGGCGGTCGCGCGGCTGTCGGGCGTGAACGTCGCGTCGGATCTCGCAGAGACCACCATCGCCTTCTTCGACTCGCTGCCGCCCCACATGATGGCCTCCATGCAGCGCGACGTGCTCGACGGCCGTCCTTCCGAGCTGGATTCGATGGTCGGCGTCGTGCAGCGCATCGGCCGCGAGGTGGGCGCAGAGACGCCGGTCTTCCGCGCGCTGTATGCCGCGCTGCAGCCCCAGGAAAGACGCAGCAGGGCCGCCCGTTGATGTCCACGTTCCTGCGCGACGACGCCTACCAGGTGCGCCTGCCCGACTTCGAGGGCCCGCTCGATCTGCTGTTGCAGTTGATCGAGCGGGAGAAGCTGGACATCGAGGTGGTTTCACTCGCCCTCGTGACCGACCAGTTCCTCGAATACGTCCGGCAGATGGAGGACGTCCAGGCCGGCCAGTTGGCCGACTTCCTGGTGGTCGCGGTCAAGCTGGTGTGGATCAAGTCGCGGCTGCTCCTCCCGCAGGGCCGGTCCGGCAAGGACGAGGACGAAGAGGAAGAGGATCCGGCCGAAGCCCTGGCGCGGCAACTGCGCGAGTACAAGCGCTTCAAGGAGGCGGCGCAGGCGCTGCGCGTGATCGAAGAGGCGGGCCTGCACACCTACGGCCGCGTCGCGCCGCCTCCGGAGCTGCAGCAGCGGCTGGAGCCGGCCGGCGGCGTGCTGGATGAGCTGCTGGCCGCGGCCAGGGCGGCCCTCGCCGCGCTCGACGCGTCCGCGGTCGAGATTCCCAAGGGGATGGTGGTCCCCTTCAACCTGACCATCCACGATCAGATCGTGCACATCCGCGAGGTCACCGGCAGGACGCAACGCGTCACCTTCCGTGGGCTGCTCTCGCGCGCCCGGCATCGCCTCGAGATCATCGTCACCCTGCTGGCCGTGCTGGAGCTGATCAAGCGCCAGCAGATCCGGGTCAGTCAGGATGCCGCGTTCGGCGAGATCTTCATCGAGGCGATCGAGGGACAGGGAGTGGCGGACGAGCCTAACGGGAGCGAGAACGGCGGCTGAGCCACAGCAGCGCGGCCGCCGCGCCGGCCAGGTCGGTGACGATATCGAGTGGATCGGGATGGCGTCCCGGCACGAACGATTGGTGGTACTCGTCGCTCAGCGCATACAGCAGCGCGATCAGGAACGCCCACAGGGCCGGCCTGGAGACGCCTGACCCGTTCAGCGCCCACCACAGCAGCCCGGGTCAGGCGTCTCCAGGCCGGCCCTGTGGGCGTTCCTAATC